>NZ_JMKI01000008.1 GCF_000712295.1 Synergistes jonesii
TCTCCCCTTTGTATGATATGGTATTCCCCCCGCCGGCCCTTCTCGTGTCCCTTATGGAGAAAACAAGTCCGAGATCGATGCTTCTGTCAAAAGGCATGCAGGCGCTACCGTCCTCATGCGGCAGCACTGCAAACCTGCGGTTATAGTCGCTGATAAAACCTTCCGCTATCATCTTATTAGCGTCAGCGATGTTTGTGATGGATGAAAACCTCAATTCGGCGATGAGCCTGTCCTGAAATGTATTCCAGAGCCTTTCTATACGTCCCTTGGCCTGAGGGCTGTGCGCCGTTATCTGCTTTATACCAAGCTCATACAGCGCCTTGCCGAAGTTTGACAGCGGCAGCTCCGTTCCGCTCAAAATCTCATCGTCGGTCAACTCCTTGGGCGAACGGAATATAGTATGGCGGTCGCTGTATATGGACAGAGGCAATCCATATGCAAGCATCCCTTGTTCCAGCGCCGCGGCATAGCCGCGCATACATTCAGTTTCAGTAAAGAACGCCCCTGTAACGACCCCTGTCGCATCGTCTATATATGCGTGCAAAGTTGCATATCCGTGTTCTTCACCAAACCACTTGTGTCTGCTTGCATCGGTCTGCCACATAATACCGGCGGTCGTCTTCCTTGGACACGGCCGGTGCTGTTTTGCTTTATGCTTCACTGCCTTCTTGCTCTTTATACCAGCTCCTTTAAGCACACGGAACACCGAAGAACGGCTCACAGACATTCCCTCCGCTTCGTTCAGGCGTTCAGTGAAATGAGAGAAATTATAGTCAAAATACTTCCACTCAAACAGCTCAACAATCCTCGTTTTGACCTCATCTGAAAGAGCGTGCCTTGGCTTCCGTCCCGCGTTTCCATGCACCATCCCCCTTGCACCGTTTCTGGCAAAGCTGGCTTTTAGCCTTATGATTTGTCTTATAGAAATACCAGGCTGTTCAGATGCCTCACCATTAGTCACTAAGCCTGATGACGCGGCTCCTATAATCCTTACCCTTCTCGCTTCATCGTTTGTCATACTCATCATGATCTGCCTCATAGTGACATTATCTCAGAACGATTAGAGGGTGACATTATCACAGAACAACAACAGACTCCAAATATTTTTCTTGCAATTACGCGTCGATGATATTAAACTCTTCTTACTTTACGACGTCGTTACACGGAAGGGACGTGAGACGAAAATTGAAAAAAAGCACTGGTGTCTGGTGTGTCAGACATGGAGCGAAACTCCGAAACTTCTGCATCTCTTTTATTCCCCGAACGACTTCCGGCATGACAGCCTTTGCCGCCAATTACGCGGCTAATTATTCCTGCGGCGGATATCTCCGCAGATGATACGCGCGTCTCTCTTCTTGCATATTTAATAATACGTTGGGGGGAACGTGTCATGAATACTGTAAACAAACCGCTTATTGTAATTGAGAATCTCTGCAAGAGCTACGAGGATGCCGAGGTTCTTAAAAATATCAGCTTCACGATCCGCGAGGGCGACCTTGCGTCGATAATAGGACCTTCCGGCTGCGGAAAGTCAACTTTTCTGCGCTGCATAAACTGCCTTGAGCTGATGGATTCCGGCTCCGTCACGGTGGCCGGCGTCACGGTGTCGCGCACAAAGGGGGAGACTCCGTCCGACTCTTTGATGCAGAAGGTCCACGCGCTTCGCACCGAGGTCGGTATGGTCTTTCAGAGCTACAACTTATTTCCGAACAAGAATCTGCTGCAGAACACGATACTCGCTCCGATGGTCGTTAAGCATATGGACAGGGAAGAAGCTGAGGAGCTGGGATTGAGAATGCTCGAAAAGGTCGGGCTTAAGGGGCTCGCGCTCAAATATCCGTCGACGCTCTCCGGCGGCCAGAGCCAGCGCGCGGCGATAGCGAGGGCGCTCGCGATGAATCCGCGCGTGATGCTATACGACGAGCCGACGTCGGCGCTCGATCCAGAACTCGTCGGCGAAGTCCTGCAGGTAATGAAGGACCTCGACTCGGAGGGTATGACTCAGATAATCGTAACTCACGAGATGAAGTTCGCGAAGGACGCATCCGACTACATAATATTCATGGACAAGGGCGAAATCGTCGAATACGAAGACGGCGACATACTCTTCGCCCATCCGAAAAACGACAGGACGCGCGCGTTCCTGCGCCACTTCGTAAACGCGGGGGTGACGTGCTGATGAAAAAATATATAGTTATTTTCGCGCTTATTGCGGCGATCTTCGCCTCGCCGACGGCGCTCTTCGGCAACGAAGCCGCCGGAGAAAAGATTCTGCGCTGGGGGGGCGACTCCGAGGGCGGTTTCCCCTACATGTTCCCCGACCCGCAGGACCCGAAGAAGCTCATCGGCTTCGAGGTCGACATCGTCGACGCGCTCGCGAAGGAGATGGGGCGCAGACCGATTTACGTCAACAACGCGTGGGACAACCTCATCCCCGGACTCGACCGCAACCTTTACGACATCGCGATAAACGGGCTGGAAGTCACGCCGGAGCACGAGGAACAGATAAACTTCTCTATCCCCTATTACAAGACATACCTGCAGCTCGCGGTGCGACGCAGGGACAACTCCGTAAAAAAGCTTGACGACCTCAAGGGAAAAACGGTCGGCACGCTGAAGGAGAGCTACGCGCAGCAGGTGCTCGAAGAAGTCGGAGATATAAAGATACGCACCTACATCGTAGAGGCGAACACCTACGAGGACCTCGCGAACGGGCGCCTGGACGCCGCCTTCTTCGACCAGCCGATAGCGCTCTACTCCGCCGGCTTCAACCCCGAGATAAAATTCGTTGGGCCTCCCGTCGGAGAGCTCAAATACGCGATCGCGTTGCGCAAGAAGGACAAGGAGCTTCTCGCCGAGGTGAACCGCGCGATAGTGGCTCTGCGCGACAGCGGCAAGCTGCGCGAGATATACGACAGATGGAACCTCTGGACGCCGGTCATGGCGGCCGAATTCAACGACTTCGACCCGCCGAAGGTTGAGCCGGAGCGTTACAACGAGTGGGCCGAATCGCACCGCCCCGCGCTGACCTTCCATAAGCGCATGAACCGCTACATGGAAGTCATGCCGCTCTTCGCGAAGGGCGCTCTCGTCACGATGGAGGTCTCCGTCGTCGCGATGATAATAGCTATCTCGCTCGGCCTCGTGCTCGCGGTAACGCGCGTATTCGCGCCGGCGTGGATCGCGTTCGCCGCCACTCTCTACGTGGAAATAGTGCGGGGCACGCCCGTACTGATACAGCTCTTCTTCATCTTCTACGGGCTGCCCTCCGTCGGAATAAAGTTCTCGCCCTTCTGGGCCGGCGCCATCGGCCTCGGGCTGAACTACGCGGCGTACGAGGCTGAAATATACAGGGCGGGGCTATTCGCCATACCGCGCACTCAGTGGGAGTCGGCGCTCGCTCTCGGCATGACGAGATGGCAGGCGATGCGCGAGGTGATCCTTCCGCAGGCCGTGCGCGTCGTCATACCGCCGATAACGAACGACTTCATCTCTCTGCTGAAGGATTCCTCACTTGTTTCGATAATCACGATGGTCGATCTGACGAAGGTCTACGGCCAGGTATCGGCGACCTATTACGACTACTTCGGGCCGGGCATCATCGTCGCGGTCATCTATCTGCTGCTCGGGCTGCCCTTCGTCCGCTTCGCACATCACACGGAAAAGCGTCTCGCCGAGGTCGAAAAAGAAGGCAGACATGGACGCAGGGAAAATATTTACCGAAGCAGCACAAGATACGTCAGATAGCGCAAATTTATGCGGAATCGGCCGGAGCTTTCAGTCTTCGGCCGCTTTTTCCCGTCAAATCATCGGAAAATAGTTGCGGTCGTTAATAATTCCCTTGCTATCGCTTGTTTTTGTACTTCAATTAAGCTATTTACAAAGCAAGCGGCGCGGAATGGTTTCTACGGAAGGCTAAAAAAATGTATCAGCCGAAATTAAAAGCTAACACGCCGGCTAAGCCTCTTTTTCTCCGGGCACTTTCCTTTTTCAGGCTATTTTACAAGGGGAACTACAGGGCGATCGTTGAAAACAGCGACAGGCTAGTCGGGCACTACTTCATCCAGGAAAAGACCATTCGCCTGCAAAACCGAGCGGCATGGCCCGTCAAAATGCCCAGCGTCATCGCCGATGTACCGGAAAGCCTTGTAAAAAGCGGCGCAATTCTGCCCGAAAGCGCAGAGGATTTTCTCGAATTCTACCGCGGCATACGCGAGGGCAGACCGTGCGGGCAGAGCTTGATAACAAAGAGAAGGGGCTCAGGCGGCACGGCTTACGTCAAAGAGCGCTACGTCATCGTCGACGGCGGAGAGGGAAAGCCGCGCTTGGCGATCATCTACCTTGACGACGTAACGGCTGAACGACAGCAGATGGAACGCCTGAAGGAGTTCGCGGAGCGCGACGGACTGACCGGCGTTTACAACCGCGCGGCCGCCGAGGAAAGGATTCGCGGGGCGCTTGACGAAAGCGAAGCCGGGGCGCTGCTGATATTCGATATAGACAACTTAAAGAGGATAAACGACACGGCCGGGCACGCGGCCGGAGACAGAGCGATAAAGCTGGCGGCGGATTCGCTTTCGTTCCACTTCCGAGGGCGGGGCGTCGTAGGGCGCCTCGGAGGAGACGAATTTATCGTATTCCTCAAAGGTCCGCACGACGACGTCATGATCTGCAATTTGCTCTCTTTCTTGACGGCCGAGCTATCTGGCGCCGGTATGGACGAATATGGAAATTTGCGCGTGACGTGCAGCGCCGGCGCCGCGTTCAAGCGGACGCGCCTCGACGACTTTGAGACGCTATATCATATAGCCGACGCGGCGCTCCGCCAAGCCAAGCGCAACGGCAGTAAACGCTGCGCCGTCTACGCCGGCTCCGGGGAGCTTATATTCTGCTGAAAATATTTTTCAACGAAAAACCCGCCGCCGTAGTCGCAGGAGGCGGTCGTCTGCGGCGAACGTCCTCCGAGACCTTCGCGCCCTGCGCAAGGCAGAGCGACGCCGTCGGCTGCGAGGGATGCGCCGCTCTCAGGTCAGGCCGCCAAAAGTCCGACGGCCTGACATTCTAAACCTGCACGCTTCAGTCGAGAAGCTGCGTCTCTATTATTTGACTCATATTGAAGCCGCGCACGCGCAGCGAATGGCGCACCACCTCTTCGAGCGCGGCGAGCGGAAGGGGCCCGACCAGCTCCGCGTCGGCTATACCAACGCCGTAGCTGTCGGCCAGCGTTTTGACCAGATCATATACCACGGGTATCGGTGTCTTTTCAAAATTGGTGAGGTTCATCGAGACTTGAACCATCTTCCTCTCTTCGAGCGCAAGGCCTATGGCGCGGCAGTAGCGGAGGCCGCCGGAGGAGAAGCGCATGCGCTTGGCGATCTCTTTGGCGACGCCTATATCGTCGGTGCGCAGGTTGACGTTGTAAGCTACAAGCGGAAAACGGACGCCTGTGACGGTCGCTCCCGATTTGGGCACGAAGGCGAAGGGGCCTTCGTCCGGACGCCACTCTTCATCGCGCATCTTTTCCGCAAGAGCTTCGTACTGCCCTTTGCGGATGTCGACGAGGTTCTGCCGCGACGGCTTCGTGGCCGCTTCTTCGTAGTAGTAGACCGGCACTCCGAGCCCGCCGAGGAACTTCCCGTATCTGCGGGATATCTCCAGCGCTTCGTCCTTCTCAACGTTACGCACCGGCACGAAGGGTACGACGTCCACGGCGCCCTGACGCGGATGGCTGCCGTGGTGCTGAGTCATATCTATCTCTTCGACGGCCCGTCTCGTTATGTTCACGGCGCCGGCTAAGACGTCTTCCGGCTCGCCTATCCACGTGTATACGGAACGGTTGTGATCCGCGTCGGAGTCGACGTCCATTATCGTGATGGACGGCGTCGAGGTAAGCGCTTCCGTGATTCTCTTTATCTTAGCCTCGTCGCGCCCTTCGCTGACGTTAAGTTCGCAGAGCAATATTTTTTTAGCCATATTCTCTCTTCCTTTCTTTATCCGCGTTCAACGGAATTTTTAAGTTCGAGGGCCGCGGCGGCAAATTCTGCGTTGACCTCTGCGCTCTTTATCAGCGGCAGGTTGGCCTCGACGTTGAGCGCCGTATCTACCACCGCCATCTTCGCCAGCATCACCCCGGCCTCCATGTCGGAGGCGGCCGCGGCGTTGATTTTTCCTTCAAGCTCGCGGCACAGTTCGAGTATGCGGATCGCGGCGCGCCCGTTTTCCAACGGCACGGAGGCGGCTTTTATCGCAGCCGCCTCCACCGCCGCGCGGCGCGCGCTCTTCTCCGCGTCGGTCGATTTAGGCAGCGCAAAGGCGGCCTTGATGCCGAGGTAAGACTGCGTGTCCTCCACGGCCCCTCGCTTCAGGCGCGCCGCGATATCGTCAAGCTCGTCCGCTATTTCCAGGTATCGGGCGTCGGAAAGCCCGTATCCTTTGCCCGTGGAGAGCCTCGCCACCATGCCGACAAGGCCGGCGGCCATAGCGCCGGCCACCGCCGAAGCGGAACCGCCGCCGGCGGTGACGTCTCTGCTGTCCATTATCTTTTCCATCACTTCGTAAAACATATTTTTTACTCCTCTTATGCGACTATCGCGTTGTTCCGTACGCTTATTTTCCCGCTTTTTATGACCGTCTCCACCGGATTGTCTCCGAGGCGGTAGGCGATGTCTTCGTAGGTCGGTATCCCGAGGATGAGTATATCCGCCTGTTTGGCGACCTCCAGAGAACCGACTTCTTTCTCGCGCCTTAGCGCGCGGGCTCCGCCGTATGTGGCCGCCCGCAGGGCCCTCGCCGGCGACATGCGGTGCTGCCGGCAGGCGAGCGCGATTATGAACGGCATCGAGGTACACCAGCACCCCGGGCAGCAGTTCGTCGCCATGCCGAGCTCGAGGCCCGCCTCATACATAGGGCGCGGATCGAAAAACAGCGGATGGTTCACGGCGAAGTCTATCCCGGGGAGCACGACTCCCGCGACTCCGGATTTTGCAAGTTTCTCCAGCGCTGAAACGGGCGTGTAGTTGAGGTGGTCGGCGGAGTACATCTTCATCTCGGCGGCGAGATCCTCGCCCCCTATATAAGAATAGGCGCCGGCGTGTATCTTAGGCTCCATACCGTGTTCGCGCCCGGCTTCAAGTATTTTCCGACATTCTTCCGCCTCATAATGTCCGGCGTCGCACCAGATGTCGCAGGCTTCGGCGAGGCCGCTTTTCCCCACTTCGGGGATCATATCTTTGATCAGCATGTCCATGTATGATTCTTTAGTCATCTCGGGCGCCCATCCGTGCGCTCCCAGGAATGTCGAGGAGATGTCGATAGGGAACGCCTCCGCAAGGGCTTTGTTGATTCTCAGCTGGCGCATCTCGCCCTCAATGTTGAGGCTGTATCCGCTTTTACTTTCAAGCGTGGTCGTCCCGCTTATAACCATACGGCGCACGCGCTCCGCGGACTGTTCAAAGAGTATGTCCTCCGGGAGCCCGCGCGTCGCGGACAGGGTCACCATGATGCCCATAGGCACCCCGCGGCGCCTCAGCTCTTCAAGGTCGTCCGTCTCCAGCCTGGCGCAGTATTCTTCCGCGCGCGTGCCTCCGAAGACTACGTGAGTGTGACAGTCGACGAAGCCGGGCATGACGACTTTGCCCGCCGCGTCCAATACGGTCGTCCTTTCGGTCATATATGGACGGACGTCCTTTTCTCCGCCTATAGCGACGATTTTATCCTTCCCGACAGCTACCCACCCGTCGGGTATAAGGCCGATCAAATCGCCGGCGTCCCGGGAACAGGTCAAAAGCTGCCCCGCATTCTTTATTATCAGATCCGCCGAAGCTCTGGGATCTTCCATCGCGCACCACTCCCTGCCTGAATGTAAGCGGGCGCGGGAGGACAAAGCTCCGTCCCGCGCCCATTTGTCAGCTTTAGTTAGCCGCCCGCGGCGCGAATCAAACTGACGCTATGTCTTTTAGCTCTTCTCCGCGGAGCACTTTTACTACATTTTCCGCAGTGCGGGTCTTGAGCTCCTTAAAAGACTCAACGGAGAGATAAGAAACGTGCGGCGTCACCGCTATCCCGGGGCAGTGAAATATAGGCTCGTCGAAAGAGGGAGGCTCGACCGCTACGACGTCTACTATCGCGCCGGAAATAATATGATTAGTCACAGCTTCTACAAGGTCTTTTTCTCTGACGATTTTGCCGCGGGCCGTGTTTATGAGGAGCGCGTCCGGCTTCATCCTGCTCAGCTGCTCTATTCCTATCATTCCTTCGGTCTCTGAGGTCAGCCTCGCATGTACGCTTACATAGTCCGCTTCCCCGAGCCCCTCCTCTAAGGAGTCGTATTTCCTTACCCCCATAGAGTCCATGGCCTCCTCGTTTACATACGGGTCATAGGCCGAGACCTCCATTTTGAGCGCTTTAGCTTTAGCGGCCGCCGTCCTGCCTATCCTTCCAAGGCCGATTATGAACAGCCTGCTGCCCTGAATGCGATGGCGCAGCTTCCCGGCCGCAGGGAGCCCCCAAATCCTGTCGTTGAGCGCGCTCCCGTAACTGTCGATCGGTTTGTTGGCCCTGAGTATACAGCTCATGACATAGTCGGCAATATCGTCCGTGCAGTACCCCGGTACGAAGGCGATCGCGATGCCTCTCTTGTTTGCGCTGAGGACGTCGACCCTGTCGTATCCTCCGCCATAAACGGAGATGACTTTACATTTCTCCAGCTTTGAAATGGCGCCGGCGTCCAGTTTCACGTATATCTGGGATATTATCGCGTCGGCCAAGTACCCGAATTTGTCGAGGTCGCCGCGATAATCGTACCCTGATTTTTTGATCGCACAGGAGGGGAAGGCCTGCTCCAGAACCCTAATCTCGTCCTCATAATCCAGCCATTCTTCGTCGATTATCCAAATCAGGGGGCCCATTTTTCCCTCCCCCTGCGCCCTACAGTTTATCGCTTCCGTCAGGCCCGAAGGTCACTTTATCCGCGGGCTGCCACCAGAGGGGGACCTTGATGCTCTCTTTGGTGAGTTTGCCGTTGCCGTTTGCCACCTCTTTGGCGGATTCATAGCCGGCCTGGGCATGGCGGACGACGCCGATCCCCGAGTCCACCGTCATCGCCACTTCGAGGCGCACGTCGGCGTCGGCCGTGCCGTCCGCTATCTGCGTCACGCCGGTGTGGACAGCTTCGCCCATCGAATAGTTGGCCTGTATGGCGATAAGGTCGCACATGCCGCAGGCGTTGAGCAGTCCGTTGAGCATCGGCCAGTCGGAGATAAGGTCGCCGCCGTCCGGCATCCTCTCGGATTCGAATGTCGGATTGACGATCGAGCCTGAGTCGAGGTTGTCGCGTGAGAAGGCCACGGGGCCCTTTATCTCGCCCTTTTTGATGAGCTCGTTTACAGCGAGGGCGAATTTTTTTCTTTGACCGAAGCCCATGTAGCAAATGCGCGCCGGCAGCGCTTCGATGGGAAGATGTTTGCTCGCGAGCGGTATCCAGCGTCCGACGATCGGGTCGTTTCCGAAGAGCTCCATCGCAAGTTCGTCCGTCCTCTTGAGATCCGCGGGGTCGCCGGAGATGCAGGTCCAGCGGAAGGGGCCGCGCCCCTCGCAGAAGAGTGGACGGATGTAGTCGGCCACGAAAGCTGGGAGCCTCATAGCCTCTTTCTCCGGGAAGCCGGCGTCGCGGCACTCCTTGCGGATGCTCGTGCCGTACTCGAAGACGGGAACGCCCTTATCCAAGTACTTGAGCATCACCGCGAGCTGGCGCTTCATCGTCGCGCGGGCCAGCTCCAGGTACTTATCGACGTCGGCGTTGCGGAGTTCTCTGGCCTGCGCGGGCGTATAGCCGGAAGGGATGTACGACACGGGGTCGTGGCAGGGGCACATCTCCGTCACCACGTCGGGCATAAATCCCTTTTCAAAGGCCTCTTCAAAGAGGTCGGCCGCGTTGCCGACGACCCCGAAGGAGTGCGGCGTCTTTTCGGCGACACACTTCTTCGCCCCGGCGATCGCCTCGTCGAGGGAGCCGACTATTTCGTCCAGGTAATTTTTCGCCACGCGGCGCTCAAGCGTCTCGATGTCGGCGTCTACCACGATGGCCACGCCGCCGTGCATCTTCATGGCCCACGTCTGGTTCCCGCCCATTCCGCCGGCGCCGGCGGTGAGAAGTATCCTGTTCTCCATATTTCCGCCGTAATGTTTGATGCCGACGGCGGCAAGCGTCTCAAAGGTACCCTCGATGACGCCCTGCGTCCCGATATATTCCCACGGGGCGGCCGTGTACTGCGCGAAGATAGTGAGGTTCTTCGCTTCAAGGTCGTAGAAGGTCTCCCACGAAGGACGCATGAAATTAGTCGTCGCCATCACCACGACCGGCGCGTATTTGTGCGTCTTGAACACCGCCACCGGCATGCCAGACTGCACGACGAGCGTTTCGTCGTCTTCGAGCTCTTTAAGGCTCTTGACGATCGCGTGGTACGATTCCCAGTTGCGCGCGCATTTTCCGTTGCCTCCGTAGATGATGAGCTTCTCCGGATGTTCCGCGTTCTCCATATTGTTTTCGAGCATGCGGAGGATCGTCTCCTGCCGCCACCCCTTACACCTCAGCGTGTTTCCGCGCTGTGCCTTCACTTCATAGAGAATCTGAGCTTTTCCTGCCATAGAAATGTCTCCTTTTCGTTATTATGTCGCGCCGTGCGGACGCGTTGATTTACGTCCTCATAATAAGGAGGGCGTATCAAAGAATCGTCAGCGGGAAAAAGCGCCACGCGACCGCTTTTGATGATTGAAGAGAGGTTTTTGATAAAAAATTAATGACGAGCGCCTACGATTCTGACGATGTTTGAGTATTCATCAATTTTATTTATGCGGGAGGGGCGCCTCAACATGCCGGAAAAAAGACACAGTCCATTTAGATTTATATGTTTCAGCGCTATAGGGATATTTATGTTCTTCGTGCCGATAAGCTTCATGGGGAAAAACAGCATCCCCGTCGATCATGTGATCAGCCTTATAAGGAAGATTCCCCATCTCGGGCCGTTCTACGTCGTGGCAGTTACGTCTTGGGGAGTCGCACGCGCAATAAAACTCAAGAAGTACGCCGCCTCTGCTACGGAGGCCTTTTTCTTCTTCACAAACCTGATAGGTACGATATTCTGCGCAATGGTCTTCTTCAACATTGGTCCCGACTGGTTTCTGGAAAAGGATATGGCGCCGTACATCTTCAACGCCGTCGCAGTTTCGGTGACTATGCTTATCCCCATAGGCTCCATATTTCTCGCCTTCCTCGTCAACTACGGCCTCATGGAGTGCGTCGGTGAACTGATGGCCCCCATCATGCGCCCCGTATTTCACACGCCTGGACGAGCGGCCATCGACGCGGTCGCTTCCTTCGTCGGAAGCTATTCGGTGGGGTTGATCATCACAAACAACGTCTACAGAAAAGGCGGCTACACGGCGCGCGAGGCCGCTATAATCGGCACCGGTTTTTCCACAGTGTCGGCAACTTTTATGATAATCGTCGCAAAGACACTGGGAATCATCGAGCAGTGGAACATTTATTTCTGGGTGACGCTCGTCGTCTGCTTTGCGGTGACCGCGATCACGCTGCGCATTCCGCCGCTTTCGCGCGTCCCCGACACGCGCTATCCAGGCAGCCACAGCGAAGGGGAGGGCGTCGAACGGACGGGGAACAGATTTGCACGCGCTTGGAGTATAGGTGTGAAGTGCGGAGCCGAGGCGCCTGGCTTCTATGATATAGCGAAGGATAATTTCAAATACGGCATAGTGATGGCCTCCGGCGTAGGCGCGGCTATAATGTTCTTCGGGGTCTCCGCTCTGCTCATTTCAAAGTACACGAATCTTTTCGACTACACAGCCTGGATATACTACCCCTTCTTCAAACTTTTCAGCCTTCCCGACGCCATGCTGGCAGCAAAAGCCGCTTCGACCTCGATAGCGGACATGTTCCTGCCGGCGATACTCTGCCGGGAATCGGAGATAATCACTCGCTTCGTCACCGCCGTCATCTGCATATCCGAAGTGCTGTTCTTCTCCGGGATGCTTCCCTGCCTCACAGGGACCGACATTCCGCTCAGGATGCGCGACATATTCGTTATATGGTTCGAAAGGGTCGTCTTCTCTATAGCGCTAGCGGCGCCGATAGCCTACATGCTGTTCTAACTAGCCGCGCGCTGGAGCTATATCCCGAAAACTTCCTTCAGCATCTTCACCCTGTGCGGGACGGGGATTTTGCTGTAAATCGCCGCGGCCTCATAGGCATATTCTCTTGCGCTCTTCTTCATTATTTTGCTGAACTGCGGCGGCAGCTCCCCCTCTTCAAGCATCTTCGCGAGATAAGCCCTCGTCATGGCCTGCTCGGCCGTCCAGGAGCGCTTCTGTACCGGCTCCGCCAGAAGTTCTCCTATCTCAAACGAACGGTAGGCGTCGTCGTAGCGTCCCCGCTCCGCGTCGGCGATAGCCTTCAGACTGTAGAGCATTGAGCCGCAGCGGCCGCCCTGGCAGCGCTCGAATATCTCCGAGCCGCGGTCGATGTTCTCGAACATCATCTCCCTGTCGCCGAGATCGAAGGCGGCGTCGGCCAGGTGCGCGTGAAAATGGCTGCTGCACCAGAAAAGCTTTTTCCCTTCGCAGACGGATATGCAGTGCTTGAAGCGGGCGACGGCGCGCTCGAAATCTCCCTGCCAGTGGTAATTCTCCCCTATATAACATTCGGCGGCCAGCACGCTCAGCGTATATCTCTTGCCGAGCAGCTCCTGCTCCCTGAATATCTCTATCGAACGGCGCAGCACCTTCTCCGATCTTTCATAATCGCCCATTATCTGGAAGGCTACGCCGATATAGCGCAGAGCGATGCCCATATACTTCTCGCGCTCGTCGTCGCGCGCGGCGCGGAGCATCTCGCGCGCCGTGCGCATAAGCATTTCCGCGTTGTCCGTCTGTAAGAAGAGATGTCCCATGTTTGCAAGGCAGTGTATGTACGTGGTGCCGAAAGAGTGTTCGCGCGATAGCTTCATGGCGCGGTTGAGCAGCACTCGCGCCCTCCCGTATTCGCCCCAGCAGACGAGGTATCCTCCGCAGAGCTCCAGATAGGAAGCCTCCATCGCCAGCACCTCTTCGCGGTTGTCTTCGCGCACATTCGCGCTGATGCCTGCGAGCAGGCGGCTCATCGCCTCCATCTTCTTCTCCGTGTCCGCCCTGTCGTTGTACGGAGACGAACAGGAATAGAGGACGTCGTCCTGCACCAGGGGGAAGAGATCGTGGTTCAGCGTTATATCGAATATCATTTCGCGCAGGTGTTGTTTCAAAACGTTTTCCGGCAGTCCGGCCTTCGTATAGTGATAGCACAGCATCGAACTCAGAGCCGGATTCCACCTCTGCGGCGAATAGCGCTCGTTGAGTATCTCGGCGGCTTTCTTGTGGTACTCGCTGAGTTTGAAGCCGGGGATGGCGTCGTACACGCACTCGCGGAACATCGCATGGCTGAAGGCGACGCGCACTCCGTAGTCGATCGCCGGCACTTCCTTGATCAGCCTTTTGCCGAGCAGCTCCTCCGCTATCGGATAGATGCGTGGAGGAGCTTCTCCCATTATTTTGGCGATGGACTGTATCGATGCACCGTCAGTAAAGACGGAGAGCACCCGTAAAAACTCGCGCTGCTTTTCCGCTATCTCCCCGAAGCGCGCAAGCATCACGCCGCCCAGCCCGCCGCCGGAAAGCTCTGCGCGCGAATTGGCGCGCAGCGTTTTTATTATCTCTGCGACGAGCAGCGGTATGCCCTCGCTCTTTTTATAAAAATAGTCGCTCTCCTTGGATTCGATGAGGTCCCTGTCGAGAAAGCGGCTGCAGAACGAGGCGGTGTCGCTGCGGCTGAGCGGGCCGAGCGGTATGTGGAGGAATTTTACATAGCCCCCGGCCTCTAAGCGGGAGAGCGTGCGCATCACGTAGGCGCTCTTTTCGGGGCGGCTCGTCATAAATATCGTGGAGGGAACGGAAAGGCTGGCGATAAAGACCTCGATCATCTGCAGCGAGTGAGCGTCGAACCAGTGCAGGTCTTCGAGGACTATAACGGGACGGCGTCCGGCGGCGACGCGGCAGACGAGGTCTGCGACGGCCTTGCCTATGGCGACGGGCGTCCGATCCGATACGACGACGGAGTCGGCGTTGTAGACCGTGTGCCTGTCGCTCATAAAGTTAGGAAATACACCGGCGAGCAGCGAAATGTCGGCGCCGCTCTCTTCGATTCTGTCGTCGCCGCAGTAGAGCGCGCCCTGCGACACGAGGTTGCTCCACGAGGAATAGGGATAGTCGAGCCCGGCTTCGTACGATCTGGTCGAGAGCGTCATATATTCCGGGGAATCCGCGGCCTGCATTATCTTGTTAAGCAGCGAGGTCTTGCCCATGCCGGCCTCCCCGTCGATGAAGAGGGCGACCGTGCGCCCGCGCGCTCTCTCGATCTGCTCAATTATCCGCCGCTGCTCATCCTTCCTTCCTACGAAGAAGGCGTCGGGCGAGTCGCTCTCCCCCTCGTCCTCCGCGGAGCCGAGAACGATCATGCGGCGGAAATATTCTTCTGCCCTGGTCGACGGCGCAAGCGCAAGCTCGTCGTGCAGCCGCCGTCTGTACTCGCGGAAGAGGGCGCTCGCCTTCGCGGCGCCGCGCCGTTTGAAGTAGAGATCCATCAACTCAAGCGTGGAATCCTCGTCGAAGGGATCCACGGCGAGCAGCGTCTCCAGCGACGCCTCGAGGTTATCCTCATCCTGAGCGTCGTAGCATAGGGTTATGCGCGCCTTGAGCCGCTCCGTCAGCTTCTCCCTGAACTGCGATCTCGCCGTCAGCAGCCAGTTGCAGAAATCGGCGCACTCCGGCACGTCGAAGCCCTGCAACAGCTCTGCGGAGAGATTCTGCGGCAGGGGTACGAGCGGCCGGCTTACTTTATCGACGACATCCAAATCGCAGCAGCCGTCCGCTATCGAGACGTTCCTGCGGTCCGATTTTATAAAGTCTGTGGGGAAGCAGCGCTTCAGGAGGTATAAGGCGTTGCGGAAGTTGTTGTAGGCGGAATTTTCGTCCTTGGCGCCCCAGAACGTCGAGGCAAGCCTTTCTCTACTGACGCGCCCCTCCACGGCGAGGTAATAAACGATGCCCTCGGCCTTCTTCAGCGGCAGCCGCAGGGGCCTGTCGTCGATCTCAATGGACGGCGTGCCGATTACCTTGATCTTTACACTCATTTATCCTCCTCACACGCGCACCTCGCTGAGGGAACAAGCGGATAGAGACCTCCGGCCGGCGGACGCCTCTGCCCGCGCGCTCCTCAGCCATTATTATAAACTACCTTCTAAACCGCTTTACGTCGGTCTTTATTTCAGTTCTCCCACCGCGGCTTCCGCAGCCTCCACCAGTGTGCCGTCGGCTATGAGCTGCGCGGCCGCCTTCTGATCTTTATAGAGGATGCGATCCTCCTCCATGAAGTCCACTACGGCTCGGATCACGTCATACGCCGCCTGTGTGCCGGCGCCGAGGCGCCTCTTCTCCTGCAGATCCAGCGCCTGCGCCGCGCAGATGAGCTCAATGCCCAGCACCGCCCTCACGTTTTCGAGTATCTGCGCCGCTTTACGCGCGCCTATGGTACCCATGCTGACGTGGTCCTCCTGCCCGGCGGAGGTCGGAATAGAATCGACGCTCGACGGATGGGCAAGCACCTTGTTCTCGGATACGAGCGCGGCCGCTGCATACTGCGGGACCATGAAGCCGCAGTTGATTCCGCCGTGCTTGACTAAAAACGCCGGGAGGCCGTGGTTGAGCGCAGGGTCGATCAGCTTCGCGATGCGCCGCTCGGAGACATTGGCGAACTCGCAGAGGGCGACGGAGAGCGTGTCGGAGGCTATCGCCATCGGCTCTCCGTGGAAATTTCCTCCCGAGAAAACGTCGCCCGTATCGACGAAGACTATGGGATTGTCGGTCACGGCGTTCATCTCGTTCTCGGCCACCGAAGCCACGTAATCTATCGCGAGGCGGCTTGCGCCGTGTATCTGCGGGATGCAGCGCAGAGAGTAAGAATCCTGCATGCGGAGTTCGCCCTGCGAGGTGACGTAGCCGCTGCCGGCGAGCAGGCGGCGCATATTCTCCGCGACGTCCCGCTGTCCGGAATGCCTGCGGACCTCATGTATGCGCGGGTCGTAGGCGTTTTTGATGCCGCGCAGAGATTCGACGGTCAGCGCGCCGACGATGTCCGCGGCCTTTTTGAGCATCTGCGCGTCGGCAAGGGCATGAGCGGCGACCGAAGTCATACACTGCGTGCCGTTGATTAGGGCGAGCCCCTCCTTCGCTTTGAGTTCGATCGTGGGAATGCCGGCTTTCGCCATGGCTTCGGTGCCCTCCATCACACGGCCGCCGAACTCCGCTTCGCCGAGGCCGATCATCGGCAGCACCATGTGCGCAAGCGGGCAGAGATCGCCGCTTGCGCCGACGGAGCCTTTCTGCGGAATCACAGGGTGGAGGCCTCTGTTCAGCATCATAATCATCGTCTCGACGACCACGGGGCGCACGCCGGAAAATCCGTTGAGCAGAGAATTCGCGCGCATCGCAAGCATCCCGCGCACGATATCCGCAGCGAACGGGTCGCCCACCCCGACCGCGTCCGCGAGTATCAGCTTTATCTGCAGGAGGTTTATCTCCTCTTCCGGAATGGCGACGTCGGAAAATTTACCGAAACCGGTGTTGATGCCATACATCGGTCTGCCGCCGGCGACAAGCTCCTCCACGAGCGCGCGGGAGCGCTTTACCTCCTCCATCGCCGCGGGACAGGCCTTGACGCGAGCGCCTTCTCTCGTGATCCGCATGAGAGCGTCGACGGTCAGGCTCTTGCCGTTCAACAATATATCGTTCACAAAAACCGCTCCTTTTCGTCTTTTTCGCCTCCCCGCGAAGCAGACGACGTCTTCATACGACCGCCGAGTACAACGATTCCGCCGTGGTACGCGGCGTACAACACAAAGGCTGCTAAGCAATGTTATCATTTTATTATAGTTACATCAAATTTACATCAAATGGGATTTATTTTTTTTATTGCAATTTGATAAATAAATAATAAATAAAGGATATACTTTACCCATAAAATTTCCGCCTCCCCGTGAACTGCCTAAGCTGCAGTTAGTTTTTTTGTACCTTTTACTCAAAAAATATTCTTCGGAGGTAGCAGAAATGTTATTATTGAATCCTGTGGTAATTTCGGTAATCGTCATGATAGGGCTCTGCCTTGTCAACCTTAATATTGTGCTCGCGCTGCTCTTTGCGGCGATAGCCGGCGGGTTGGCCGCCGGGATGTCCATCCCTGATACGATGGGCGTACTCATCAACGGCATGGGGGGAAATTCCGAAATGGCGCTCGCCTACTTCCTGCTGGGGTCGTTCGCCGTCGCGATAAACAAGACGGGGCTCGCGTCCGTCGCGTGCAAAAAGATAGCCGGCCTCGTCGGCGAACGCAAAATGCTGCTTATGTTCCTGCTGGCCTTCATCGCCTGCATCTCAGGAACGGTGGTGCCCGTCCACATCGCCTTCATCCCGATACTGATTCCCCCGCTGCTCTTCCTTTTCAACAGATTGAAAGCGGACCGCCGGCAGGCCGCCTGCGCCCTCGCCTTCGGGCTCAAGTGCCCATATATCACGCTGCCCATCGGATACGGCCTTATATTCCAGGGGATAATCGCAGCTGAGATGGGGCGCAACGGCGTAGAAATAGCAAAGGGCTCCGTCCCAGCCTTCACCTGGATAATAGGTATAGGCATGATAATAGGACTGCTCATCGCCCTCTTCGTCTCCTACAACAGGCCGAGAAACTATGAGGATAGACCCATAATAGGCGGCACTAACGAAGATATTCCCGACGTATTCACAAAGACCCATTACCTGACGATGGTAGCCGTAGCCGCCGCCTTCGCCGCGCAGCTGTGGTCCGGCTCCATGCCGCTTGGCGCGCTTGTCGCGCTCACCGTCATGATAGTAACGGGAGTCTTGAAATTAAAGGACATCGACGACACCTTCCTCGGCGGCCTTGAGATCATGGGGCTCATCGCTTTCGTCATGCTTATTGCGGCGGGCTACGGCAACGTGCTCCGCGAGACGAAGTCAGTGGAACATCTCGTGAACGGCGTCGTGGGGATGGTCGGCGGCAGCAGATTCTGGGGGGCGCTTCTCATGCTTGCGGTCGGGCTGCTGGTTACGATGGGGATAGGCACGTCCTTCGGCACGGTGCCCGTCATTGCGGCTATATATTGTCCGCTGGCGATACAGCTCGGCTTCTCCGCTGGGGCGACTGCGTGCCTTATCGCGGCCGCCGGAGCTCTCGGCGACGCCGGCTCCCCAGCCTCGGATACGACGCTCGGCCCGACGGCTGGACTGAACGCGGACGGCCAGCACAATCACATCTGGGACACGTGCGTGCCGACGTTCATCCACTACAACATCCCCATATTCATCGCGGCGATGATCGGCGCGCTGATGATCTACTAAAAACACAGGCATCTCAAATAGAAGAGGCGAGGCGCCTTCAACAAAGGGCCTCGCCTTTATTTTTATCGCATGATGCAAAAAAACATCAAAAAAAATCTATAATCAACGATAATCCATACTTCGCAATTTGACAAATTAATTACGCTGACAGTCTAAGCTCATAAGCGTTACATAGCATACGGACATAAATAAGTAACGAAAGCAGGTAATAAATATGTATTTGACAAAAGAACAGCTCGGCATGCTACACGGCGAAGAAGGGGAAGCCGTCGCATATTCCATGCGCATTCAGGAGGGGTTGGGGCGCGTATTCGGCGCAAAGCGCATGGTCCCGATAACGCGCGCGCACGTAGCACTATCGGCGCAGGACGCGGATCTCTGGTTCGTCGAGAAGCTCGTGAACATGGGCGGCAGATGCAGGATAGCGCCGACGGTGAACCCCAGCATCGACATCGACTACCTGAACCGCCACCTGGCGGAAGTACCAGATACCGGCAAAGAAATCGTCTCAAAGACGAACGTCGCCTACAGAAAGATAGGGGCGCAGCTCACATTCGACTGTACCCCCTATCTGCAGCAAAACGTGCCGGCCTACGGCGAAGTCATCGCTTTCTCTGAGTCGAGCGCCACACCCTATGTGAATTCCGTCATCGGCGCACGCACAAACAGAGAATCTTCGCAGAGCGCCCTCTGCGCGGCCATCACCGGCCTCGTGCCGGAATACGGCCTCCTGCTCGACGAGAAGCGCAAAGCGGAAATATTCGTCGACGTAAGGGCCGACATAAAGGACGATTTTGACTATCAGCTGCTCGGATGGTGCTACCCTTTGATCTACAAAGGGCCTGAGGTCCCCGCCTTCGTCGGCATAGCGGAACGCGCGACGCCGGAAGGGTTCATGAACTTCGGCGCGCAGCTGAACACCTCTGGGGCGACCGGGCTCTATCACATAGTGGGAATCACTCCTGAGGCGCCCGATATCAAGCACGCCTTCGCAGGCAAAGAGCCGAAGAAAAAAGTCATCATAGAGCGCAGGGACCTTGACGCGGTGCGTGAGCGAATATGTGGGAAGCCGGGAAGGATAGATTTCGCGATGTTCGGCTGTCCGCACCTCTCCATACGTCAGGTGGCCGACATCGCGCGCATCTGCCGCGGCAGACGTTTCTCCGTCGACGTATGGGTGCTGACAAGCTCCCTCACGAAAGAGTTAGCGGCGCGTATGGGCTTTCTCGACATAATAAATCGCGCCGGCGGTCACATAGTCGCC
The DNA here is from genome assembly GCF_000712295.1 of Synergistes jonesii. NCBI lineage: Bacteria > Thermotogati > Synergistota > Synergistia > Synergistales > Synergistaceae > Synergistes > Synergistes jonesii. Next base: position 19,778 of record NZ_JMKI01000008.1, read on the forward strand.
GATACATGCATAGACGTGCCTCCGTGTTGGTGGCCATATTATGGCAAAAGCGCCGTAACAGATTCTCCCAAGTGCGCCTATTACAATGAAATAAGAAAAATCGACTTTAAGATCCGTCCGCTGGAACAGGCTGTCGAGGCGGCGCTGATAGGGGAGGTAAGGATATGAGCGTGAAAACATTCAAATGCGAAGCGATCGCCGTCGGCAAGGGAGAGGGGCCCGCACTCGTTTCGGACGAAGCTATATGCTTTTACCTCGTGGAACCCGACACTGGAACGATGATCGAACAAAGGCACGTTCTTGAGGGACGCTCGCTGGCGCATACGGCGCTCGTAGCGCACGCCGGAAAAGGCAGTTCGGTCGTACAGATGGACGGGCTCTTTAAAATCGCCATGAAAGGCAAGGCGCCGGCGGCAGTAATCCTGAGAAATCCAGATCCGGTATTCGTCTCCGCGCTCTTAGTAATGGAAATTCCATCCGTCTACAATGTGGACGAGGAATTCTATTCGTATGTGCGAGACGGCGATTCAGTAGTCGTAGACGCTGATGGCGGAACTATAACCGTCGAAAGGCGCTAATCTCAGATATTCGAAAGAGGGAAAGGAGGGATCGGAAAGAAGGTAACAGCATAATCTGAGCGACGGACGTATGCGCATTTTGCACTAACGATCAGCTTACTGACCTACTAAGAAGGAGAGAAATATTTATCATGAGAAAACTTATTGCTCTAACGGTGTTTATTGCAGTCATGGCGGCGGGCGCAGCGTCCGCCGCTCCGGAGTACACGATCAAGGTCGGCTCAATAGTATCCGAAACCCATGCCGACATGCTCGCTATGAATAAGATATTTAAGCCGCAGGTCGAGGAGCTCTCAAAGGGCAAGATCAAGGTGGAACTTTACCCCAACGCGCAGCTCGGCGGCGACCGCGAGCTCTGCGAGGGCGTGCAGATGGGAACGATTCAGATGGCCTTGCCTGCGAGCTCCGCCCTTGCCGGCTTCGACAAGAGAGTTCAAGTCCTTGACCTGCCCTATCTTTTTACCAGTAGAAAAACAGCGTTCGAAGCTCTTGACGGCATTCTCGGGAACAAACTGAATCAGTATCTGTTGTCCAAGGGCTTCGTCGTCCTCGGTTATCAGGAAAACGGCATGCGCCACGTGACCAACAGCAAGCGCCCCATCAAGAGCCCGGCGGACCTCAAGGGGCTGAAGATCCGCACGATGGAAAACCCGATGCACATCGCCTTCTTCAAAGAGCTGGGAGCCAACCCCACTCCGATGAGCTGGGGCGAGCTTTACACCGCTCTGCAGCAGGGCACGGTCGACGCGCAGGAGAACCCCTATGCGATGATAGTGGACGGTAAATTTTACGAGGTGCAGAAATACGTATCAGAGACGGGACATGTCTTCTCGGTGACGATGCTTATCGCCAATAAAAAATTCATGGACAAGCTTCCCCCCGACCTGCGCGAGATCATAGTAAAGGCCTCTCACGATTTCGCCGTCGAGCAGCGCAAAACAATAGCCGGGATGGAAAACGGCTTCAAAAACGAATGTATCAAAGCCGGAATGCAGGTCAACCCGCTCACGCCGGAAGAGAAAAAGCCCTTCGTAGAAGCCACGAAGAAAGTCTACGGGCAGTTTGAAAAAGACCTCGGCAAAGAAATCATGGACATAGCGAGAAAAGTCCAGAAATAACACTTTAGCGTCAGCGGCCTATATGCGCGTCCTCCGTCAGGGGGGCGCGCGTAAGGCGTTATGGGAGGTTCGTCTTATGACCGTTAAGAAATTCCTTGACAACTTTGAAGAATATTTTTGCGTGTGGACGATGGCAATAATGACCGTTCTCGTCTTTATCCAAGTCGTTATGAGATATATTTTCTCGAACTCCCTCTCGTGGAGCGAAGAGCTTGCGCGCTTTATCTTCCTCTGGCTCTCCTGGATAGGCGCGAGCTACGCGGTAAAGGAGCGCAGCCATTTCCGCGTCGAAATGTTCGCCAATATGATGAAGGGCGAAAAGCGCAGGATTTTTGAATACTTCATACTGATAATATGGTTCGCCTTCAGCTTCGTTCTGGCGTGGCTGGGCAGCGAGCTCGTCCTCTTCATCCACGAATCCGAGCAGGCGTCGGCCGCTATGGACATCCCCATGACGTGGCCCTACGCCTCAGTGCCGGTAGGCTGCGCGCTGATGTGCGTCCGCCTGATGATCGAAATGTACAAGATATATAAGGGAGCGCCTGTAGGCGCCGAAGCGAAGCGGCAGGAACTCGAGGAGATGGTATAAATGGAAGCGCTTATTCTTTTCTCTCTGCTCATCATAACGATAGGGCTCAGCATCCCCATCGGCATCACCCTCGGCCTCTCCACCGGCGTCGCTATGTGGCTCACGTCGGACATACCGATGACGATGCTCGCGCAGAAATCGGTGACCGGTCTCGACTCCTTCCCGCTCCTTGCGATCCCCTTCTTCATCTTAGCCGGAGCGCTGATGTGCAACGGAGGCATCTCGCGCCGCTTAGTCAACCTGGCGGAGAGCTTAGTCGGCTACATCACCGGCGGGCTGGCGATGGTGACGGTGCTCGCCTGCATGTTCTTCGCGGCGATCTCCGGCTCCGGCCCGGCGACGGTCTCCGCTATCGGCTCCTTCATGATCCCCTCGATGAAAGAGCGCAAATACGACGCCGGCTTCGCCGCGGCCATCACGGCGGCGGCGGGGACGATAGGCGTCATCATACCGCCCTCCATCCCCTTCGTCATCTACTGCATAGTCGCCCAGTGCTCGATCGGCGACATGTTCATCGCCGGCATCGTCCCGGGCGTCATTATAGGCGCCGCGCTGATGCTCGTATGCTACTGCACGGCGAAAAAACACAACTACCTGAGCGTCTCCGAACGCCCGAAATTCTCTACCGTCGTCAAGGCCTTCAGAGAAGCCTTCTGGGCGCTGCTCGTCCCCGTGATAATCCTGGGCGGCATCTACGGGGGGATATTCACGCCGACGGAAGCGGCGGTCGTAGCCGTCGTCTACTCCGTAGTCATAGGCAAATTCGTCTACAAAGAACTCGACGGCAAAACCCTCTACGAATGCCTGCGCACGACGGGGCTGATAAACGGCGCCACGGAATTTATGATAGGGCTCTCGATGGCCTTCGCGAGCTACCTTGCGATGGCCCAGATCCCGGCCCACATAGCCGCCTGGATGACCGGCCTCGCGCACAGCCCGATCATACTGATGATGGTGATAAACGTATTCCTGCTGATACTGGGCTGCTTCGTCGACAACATAGCGGCCGTGATAATCCTCACGCCGATACTGCTGCCTGTCGTCAAGACGATAGGCATGGACCCGATACACTTCGGGCTCATCATCACGGTCAACCTGGCGTGCGGCTTCATCTCGCCGCCGTACGGAATAAACCTTTTCGTCGCGTCCGCGATATCGGGCGAAAGCATAGAGGACATCTCGAAGGCCATCCTGCCGTCCTTCATCGCGATGGTCCTCTGCCTGCTGCTATTCACATACTTCCCGATATTCACGATGGGGCTGCTGGACCTGCTGAGATAGCCGCCCACAAGAGGAGCTGCCGCGCCAGACAAAAGATGGGCCTGTAACGGCCCCTATTCCTACGTAAATTTTGTGGAAAAAGGATCACAGTATACAGCCGCACCTTCCGCCTTGCAAGCGATTAGGATTTTCGCAAAAGCATAGTGGACAACGTACGTAATTTAAAGGGCACTGGATCCGAGTGCAAGGCGGCCGCCTTAATAGATGTCATTAGAAGCGACCCTTTTCAGTAGCCGCCACGAAAGGCTCGTCGGCGATATTCGGGGAGCTTATTGCAGGCGCGTTAACATCAAACACCGCCTGGCGTACGAAGTAAATGGTGGGCGCAAAGCTGTAAAAATCATCAGTATGTGCTCCCATTACGGTTTCTGATCCATACAGCCTCGTGGCGGACGAGCCGGAGCGCGATGCGAATTTTCTTTCTCTCCATCCTCCGCCTCTTCGAACATGCGTTCAAGCTCGTCGTCGTCGGGGGCGAAGTCGAAGGGAGGCTTTTCCGGCGCTCGGCTGCGGTTTTTCAGACGCTCGGCGAGGCGCGTGTATCTCGTCCGCGTTTTGTCGTTTTCGACCGCTATGCGCAGCGCTTTTTTCTGCCCGACTATCACGACTAATTTTTTGCCGCGCGTTATAGCCGTGTAAAGCAGGTTTCTTTGAAGCATTACGTAGTGCTGAGTGAGCAGCGGGATGACGACGGCCGGATACTCGGAGCCCTGCGATTTGTGTATCGAAACGGCGTAAGCGTGGACGAGCTCTTCGAGTTCGGCGAATTCGTAGTTCACGAAGCCGGAGTCCATTTTCACGGTGACGCGCGCTTCCTCGCCGTCCACCTTCGTTATCGTACCGATGTCGCCGTTGTAGACGTCTTTGTCGTAGTTGTTTTTTATCTGCATCACCTTGTCGCCCTCTTTGAAGACACGCTCAAGGCGCTGCACCGATGCCCCCCGCCCCCTGTTCAGGATTTTCTGCAGTTCTATGTTGAGACGTTTCGTTCCAAGCATTCCGTTGTGCATCGGAGCCAGCACCTGTATGTCGTCCACGGGGTCGAAGTTGAAACGTTTTGGGATGTTTTCGGAGACAAGTTTTTTTATCGTCCGCAGCACCTTCGCGTCGAGCAGCTCTTTGTACTCCTCTTCGCCGAGGCTTTTATCGACCGCTGGCTCTATGAAATAAAAATCTGAAATCTCGCCTCGCTGATTCTCCGGCAGAAGGGGCATGAGCCCGCTGTTGACGCGGTGGGCGTTGACTATTATGCGGCTCTCGCGCCCCTGACGGAATATCTCGCGCAGTTCTACGACGGGGCAGACGCCGGAATCGATGAGGTCTTTCAGCACATTGCCCGGCGAAACCGACGGCAGTTGGTTGACGTCGCCGACGAATATCAGAGACGCCCCTTTCGGCACGGCCTTCAGCAAATGGTGGAAGAGTATCTGATCCACCATCGACGCCTCGTCGACGATCAAAAGGTCGCAGGAGAGAGGGTTGCCCTCGTTGCGCATGAAGAAGCCGTTCGCACCCGGCGAGGAAGCGCTCTCGAACGGATGCGAGCCGCTGCCGGTGTATTCGAGAAGCCTATGGATAGTTTTCGCCTCGTGTCCGGTCGCCTCGGCCATCCTCTTCGCGGCGCGTCCGGTAGGCGCGGCAAGCATCACGTTGAAGCCGCCCTCCTCGCGCAGGCGGAGCACGGCGCGGATTATCGTCGTTTTGCCGGTTCCGGGGCCGCCCGTTATGACCATAACTTTCGAGCCTACCGCCGTCCTTATCGCTTCGCGCTGCGCTTCGGCGAGAGTTATCCCCATCTCGCGCTCAAGCCACGGCAGAGCCTCGTCGCAGTTGACGAATTGGCCGTTGTAAGGCTCGTCTATCAGCGAAAGCAGTTTTTTCGCCGACGCCGTCTCGGCGTAATGAAATGCCGGCAGATAGACGGCATCCCGCTCCATGCCGCTCTCGTCGGTGTATTTTTCTACCGTGATATGCCCCGCGATCCTCGCCTGCTCTATCCCCTCGCGCGCCATTTCGGCGCCGACGAGCAGAGTCTGAGCGGTATGGGTCGCGAGCATTTCGGCCGGCACGAAGACGTGTCCCTCCGCCGTGAGCTGGTTAAGCGCGTAGTGGACTCCGGCGCGGACGCGAAGCGGCGAGTCCTGCGCGATGCCTAATTTGCGCGCTATCTTGTCCGCTATCGTGAAGCCTATACCGGCGACGTCCTGCGCCATGCGGTAGGGATTTTCCTTCAGCGCCGCTATCGTGCCCTCTCCATACTGGCGGAATATGCGCATCGCGTAGCCCGCCCCTATGCCGTAGCCCTGCAGGAAGACCATCACTTCCCTTATCTCGCGTCGCTCGCGCCAGGACTGGGCGATCTCTTGGGCTTTTTTCGCGCTTATACCGCGGATATGCGTAAGGCGTTCAGGCTCCTCGTCGAGCACGGAAATGGTGTCCCCGCCGAACTCTTCGACGATTTTTTTCGCGGTCGACGGGCCTATGCCGCGTATCAGCCCCGAGGCGAGGAATTTTTCTATCCCCTCCGTCGTCGCCGGAATGGCCGGCTCGCATTTCGTCGCGTGCAGCTGCATGCCGTAGCGCGGATTTTTCTCCCAGCGTCCCGTGACCGAGAGCATCTCTCCCGGCGCCGGCTCGGCCATACAGCCGACAACGGTGATAAGGTCCGCGTGGTCGCGCACACTCAAGCGGAGAACGGTATAGCCGTTCTCCGCATTGTGGTATGTAAGGCGCTCCACCTGCCCATTCAACTCTATTTCGGGAAGGGGAGCTGATTTGACAGTGTTTTCTTTATCGGACAAGCTTTATCCTATTTTATGAATCTGATCCTGCCGTCGACCACCGTAAGGCCGTTTTCCACGTTCAGCAGGTCGTTCTCCGACACCGTGAACGGATCGTTCATGAACGCAGCCATGTCCGCGGCCTTGCCGGGTTCGAGCGTGCCGCGCCACGGCAGTTCCCCGCAGATGTTCGCTCCGCCGCTCGTGTAGAGCGAAAAGGCTTCCACCCTGTCGAGGCGCTGCGACGGCATCCAGCCGTGCTCCGGCTTGTCGTTCAGATCCTGGCGCAGTATCGCTGCGCGTATGCCGATGAACGGGTCGAGCGACTCCGAAGGAGCGTCCGAGCCTGCGCCGACCGGAATGCCCGCGTTGATCAGAGACTTCCACGCATAGCTCCAGCGTGCGCGCTCGGCGTCGAGGCGATGCATTACGATCGGCCAGTCGGAGGTGACGAACGCCGGCTGTATGTCGGCCATCACGCCGAGAGAAGCCATACGCGCGTAAAGGTCCGCGCCTCCGACCTGACAGTGGACTATCCTGTGCGCCATATCGGCGTTATCCGCGTCCTTCGCCGCTTCGACCGCGTTCAGACAGCGCTCTATCGCTCCGTCGCCGATCGCGTAAAACGCGACCTGCATGCCCGCCTCCTGCGCCCTTCTGACGAGTTTGTTCATCTCTCCCTGAGAGTGGGAGTAGACTCCGCGGTTTCCCGGGTCGTCGGAGTATTCTTCGCGAAGCGCCGCCGTGCGCGCGCCGAGCGTGCCGTCGACATGTATCTTTAACGGGCCGGAACGGAAGTAGCGCCCGCTTCTTTTATTGTTTCCGCTTTCGATGAAGGAGGCGAGCTCGTCGCCGTCGCGGAGGCACCACTGATGGGATATGCGCAGCGGAATCTTTTCCTCCGATTCGATGGACTCGTAGAGATCGAAAATTTCCTGAACGCTGCCGGCTATCTCGAGGTCGTCCGTCTGCACGGAGGTTATCCCGTGGCTGACGAGCTTGTCGGCCGCTATCGAATACCAGCGGCGCAGCGATTCTTTCGAATGGGGCGGGAGTTTCATCCTGACCCAGTTCACCGCGGTTTCGCTGATTATCCCGTTCGGTACGCCCTTCGCATCCGTCTCGATGACGCCTCCGGCGATACGGAAGCCCGGCACTATGTTCAGCGTTTCCAGCGCCCTGCTGTTCAGCGCCGCGATGTGGCCGCAGGAACGTTCAAAAAAGAGCGGCAGCTCCGTCGAGATTCCGTCAAGGTCGCCTCTGTCGGGGAAGCGGTTCTCGTCCATGTTGTTCTGATTCCAGCCGCGGGCGTAGAACCAGCCGTTCTGAGGCACTGGATTTTCGCTGAGGAATTTTTTAGCGGACGAGACGAGTTCGTCGATCGAACGCGCGCCGCTGAGGTCGAGCGTCTCGAGGCTGCGCCCCGCCGCGATCAGGTGGATATGCGTGTCGGTGAAGCCGGGCAGCACATAGCGCCCCTTCATGTCGAGCACTACGGTCTTCGTATCGCAGCGCGCAAGAATCTCTTTGTCGGTGCCGAGCGCCTCTACCACTCCACCGCGCGAGAAAACCGCCTGCGCGCGGCCGGGATAGGCCATCGGATAGATGACTCCGTTTATAAGCGCAAGTGAATCTCTTCTTCTGTTCTCTGCCATCTTTTACAATTCCGCTACAAGCTCCGCAAGCGTTCGCGCTCCATATCCAGATTCCCCTTTAACGTAGTAACTGTACGGCGATTTTACGAAATCGACGGCGGCCATGTCTATATGAGCCCATGGAATGCCCTTCTCGACGAACTCTTCGAGAAACATCGCCGCCGTTATCGCCCCGCCGTAACGTCCCGCGCCGTTGACGAGGTCGGCTACAGGCGATTTGAGCAGTTTGCGGAGGTTCGGGTCGTCCATCGGCAGCTTCCACATACGTTCCCCGCAGGCCTTAGCCGCGCCTAGGACCTTACCGCCGAATTCTTCGTCGTTGGTGAAAAGCCCCGCCGAGGTCGAGCCGAGCGCCACGGCGCAGGCCCCCGTCAGCGTCGCTATGTCGACTATCATGTCCGGCTTCAGCTCCGACGCATAGCTCAGCGCGTCGGCCAAGGTCATCCTTCCTTCGCAGTCCGTGTTGAAGACTTCTATCGTTTTGCCGTTGCGCGCGCGGACTATGTCGTCCGGCCTGTACGAAGAGCCGCCGGGCATATTCTCCGCCGCGGCAACGATGGCGCTGACCTTCCAAGGAAGAGCGAGCTTCACTATCGCGCGCATGGCGCCGAGCACGGCGCAGGCGCCGCTCTTGTCGCCCTTCATCGTCAGCATGTATTCCGCGGGCTTGATATCGAGCCCGCCGCTGTCGAAGGTGAGCCCCTTGCCTACGAGGACGATGTGCCCCTTGGCGCCGTCTTTCGGCGCGTATGTGAGACGGACGAAGCGCGGCGGATTCGCCGACCCCTTGCCTACCGCGTAATAAGCGCCCATCCTTTCCTCCTCTATTCTTTTTTCGTCCCATATCTCGCAGTCGATGCCGAGCTCCTCCGCGAGCGCCTTCGCCCTTTCGGCAAAGGCGACGGGGGTTATCACGTTGCCCGGCTCGTTCGCCAGGTCGCGAGCCCACATCTGAGCCTCGGCCATCGCCGCGCCGAGCGCCGCGCCCTTTTCGCTGCCGCCCGCTATCACGATATCTTCGACGGGAGCGAACTTGTCTTTTTCGTCCTTTTTGATGTACTTGTCGAAGCGGTAAGAGGCGAGAGAGGCTCCTTCGGCGACGGCGCGCGATCGGCTCTCGTCGGAGGCGTCCGCCATCGTTATCGACAGCGACGGCAGCCCTTTGCCGGCCGCGGCGCGCGCGATGCGGAAGGAAGCTTCGCGAAGGGCGTCGAGAGTGCTTTCTTCCTCGTTGCCAGTGCCGGCGAGCACGACGCAGCGGACGTTCTTCTCCGCCACAGGGATCACGAGGGTAGAGCCGGCTTCCGCTTTAAATTTTTCGTTTACCGCTACGCGGCGGCAGAAATCGCGCGTATCCCCGCGCAGCGGGTCGAGAGGGAGCGTCTCCGCTTCTCCCTGCTGAAGGATTATGCCTATCGCGGCGAGCGCCTCTGCGTCGAAATCTTCGTTTTGAATTCTTATCGTCATCCAATTTCCTCCAAATCCGTCAAGTCCATGATTCATCCGCTCAAACCAAATTCACATTTAATTATCTCACATTTCTGGCCTTTTTTGCACGTTATCCGAAGAATTTTTAAAATTTACGGCAATAAAATCCAGTCTTTTTACGCACTTTCGATTCGACGCGAACGAGCCTTGCAAACTTCTCTGGGAAAGCGCGCTTCGGCGCCCCTTTATAAAAAATTTGCAGCAGCCCGCAGGCTTTACCATAAAAAGTATATTTTTATGGTAATATTATTAAACAAACCAAAGCGTTATGGAGGCGAAGCGATGGATAAACTTCCCTTTGACCCGACCATCACCGACGTGCTCAAGGCCTATAAGTTTTTAAAAGAGCGCGTGAGGCACACGCCTGCCGAATATTCGCGACAGCTCAGCGAAAGGGCGGGCGCGCCGGTCTATTTGAAGCTTGAGAACCTTCAGATCTGCGGATCGTTCAAGGTGCGCGGGGCCCTTTACAAGATGAACACGTTGACGCCGTCCGAGCGCGCGCTCGGCGTCGTGACCTGTTCGAGCGGCAACCACGGACAGGGCGTCGCGATGGCTGCGAAGGAACTCGGCGTCAAGACGAAGATCTTCGTGCCGAAGGATTGTCCCGAAACAAAAAAGGCCGCGATAAAATGGCTCGGCGGAGAATTCGTCGAGCTGATAGTCACCGAGGGCGATTACGATTTCGCCGAGAAGGAGTCGCACGAATATTCGGCGAAGCAGGGCATGACGTACGTATCGTCGTTCGAAGATCCTACCGTCATCGCAGGCCAGGGCACGGCGGCGTTCGAAATGTTCACGGACGTCCCGGATATAGAGCTGCTTCTCGTTCCGGCCGGCGGCGGCGGGCTGCTGAACGGAACGGCGATAGCGGCGAAGGCCCTCAATCCGAACGTCGAAATCTGGGGCGTTCAAAGCGAAGCGTCGAACCCCTGGGTCGTCTCGTGGCGGGACGGAATAGTCAAGGAAGTGACCTACGCGGAATCGATCGCGGACGGGCTGTACGGCGGAATCCCGCAGAGCACGCTCACTCTCGCCAAGACGCGCGTGAAGGGGATACTCGAAGTGACGGAAAAAGATTTGGCGCGCGCGATAGCGTTCATGTTCCGCGAACAGCGCTACGTCATCGAGGGCGCCGGCATAGCCGGGATCGCGGCCGCGCTAGCCGGCAGGGCTCCGATAAACGGAAGGAAGACCGGCATAGTCGTCTCCGGAGGCAATATCGACGACGCCAAGCTGTCGAAGATTCTCGCCGAATACAAATAGGGAAACGTTCTGCGGAAAAATTTTTGCGGGGCGCGCCGATGAAGCGCGTCCCGCAGCTTTTATCCGCTATCTGTCGGCCTTTTCGATCCCCATCGCGGGAAGCGGAGGGACCTTCAGCTCCGGAGCCGGGCCGAGGACTTCCTTGGTCGCGTCGAGCTCCATATCGAAGAGCGCCTGCGTCACTCGCATCTGAGTAAGGTCGTCGGTCTCGTAGCTTATCGAGCAGCGCCTGTAGCCGAACTTCTCGGCGAAAAACGAAATGTTCGACTTTTCAAGCCCGCAGTGTCTCTGAAACGCGCGGTGAAGCGACTGGATGAAATCCGCTTCGTTGAAGAAGGGATCCTCGTCGATCAGCATAAGCACCTTGCATTCGTCGACGAGCACGTCTCCGTCCCAGATGTCGCAAAGCGTCAGGCCGGCCATCAGCCCGGGGAATTTACGAAGCAGAGGGAGCACCGAATGCTCTAACTGTTCCGAATAGGCGAAGACCATCGTAAAGCCCAGCTCCGTCGTCTCGTTGCGCTGGGGGTCGATCATGTTCTGCCTCGCCATCGTCCCGATGTTGCCGCTCTTGAAGCTGCGAAGATATAAAAATTCGCTCTTCATCTCGAACGCGAGCCCGGCGACCCCCCCGAGCAGCGGATTGTAGAGCCCGTTGACGGAGACCGGCGAAAAATCTCTGCCGTAAGGAACCCACGGCGCTATGTCAAGGTCGATGTTTTGATCCCAGTAAGGAAGTATCGAAGAAATCATCCCTGCCGCAGCCTCCTTTTCGTTTTGTGAAATTATAGCATCACAGCGCGGCCAGGTAAACAGCAAGCGGCGCCGCGTCAGCGCCCCCTGCCGCAGTGCCACTTTTCGAAGAGCTCTTCCACCGTCATCTCTTCGCGAATGCCGTAACGCGTCAGAGAAAAATCATATTTCACCGGATCCTCCGCGCAGAGCTCCCTGAAATTTTCCGTTATCTCGGCGGCCGCCCTGCCGTTCGCGCTCTTCAGCGAGCAGAGGCCGAGCGTCGACGCTATGTTGAAGAGGTGCGTATCGAGCGGGACGATCAGGTCGGCGGGAGAGATTTCCCGCCAGCCGCCCGGGTCGACGTCGTCGTGCCGCACCATCCAGCGCAGATAGAGCGCCATGCGCTTACAGGCGCTGCCCTTCGACGGACGAGGCAGGAGGAAGGAATTCTCGCAGCCGGCGTAGGCGTTCATCGCGCCGGCGAAATTTTCCATCGCACCGTAAATATCGCCGCGCCACCCCGAGAGAAACAGTTTTTCCAGGGAGCCGTATTCGCGCAGTGCGCCGCCTATCGCGCCCAGAAAGCCGCAGATGGAAGCGCAGTCGGTGAACCTGTGCACGAAGCCTGCGAGTTTCTCTTCGTATTCGCCGCGCCCGCTCCGCTTCAGATATTCGGCGGGATGCTCTCCTAAAGCCTCAAGGACGCGCCGCACGCTCCTCAATATCTGCGCCACCCTGCCGTAGGCGAGGGCCGAGGCGATCAGCCCGACGACTTCGCGGTCCGCCGCGCTTTCGTAGCCGTACAGGAATTGCAGCGGGTCCGGCGAAACATAGATACGCCTGTTGTAATCCCCGTAAATTTTTTCAAATATCGGCCTGCTCGCCGCCCTCGCCTCGGCGCTCTCCAGAGGCCTCATGACTATTTGAGCGCGTTGAAGCCGAAAGTAGGCGCCGTCTTTGGCGACTTGCCCTTCTTGATGCTGTGGTATTCGCCGTAGGTCAGAAGAGGCGCTTCTTTGAAGAATACCGACTCGCGCACCTCGCCGACGAAAAGGATGTGGCTCGGCATGTCGACCGTGCGCACGACTTTCGCGTCGAACGCCGCGGCGCACCAGTCTTCGACGAGCGGTGTGCCTCCCTCGGACATCCTGTATTTGACGTTCGCGAATTTGTCTATGTCGCGCCCCGATTTGAAGCCGAACTGGCCGATGAAAGTCATCGGCACGTCGCGCTCAAGCACGGAAACGGAAAAGACCCCGCTCTTCGAGATCAGCTCCGTCGTAAGGTTAGCCTTGTTGAGGCAGGTAGCTACGCACAGAGGCTCCGAGGTTATCTGCATCACAGTGTTTGCGATCTGCCCGTTCAGCCTGCCGTCAAGGTTAGTGCTGACTACATACATGCCGTAGGTCAGCGAAAACATTGCCTTCATATCGATGTTCGCCATATCGCCCACTCCTTTGTCATGTTATAGAGATATTTTATTTAAAGTCGCTATAAGCATCATAACCAAATCGGCGCGGTTGTCAAGCGGAAGTTATTGCAATATTGCAGGGCGCAGAAGGCCGGGAAATTACACTGGGGCCGCCGCGGCGGCCCCAGTGCGTTTAGGGCTTCTCAGCAGAAAAGCCAGGCGAAGGGCGCGAGCAGGAAGACGCTGAGCACGGCCCTTATGACATAGATTCCCGTCAGCTTCCAGAAGGAAAGGGGAATCGAAGACTGAAGGATAAGCACTCCGACTTCGGTCATGTAGATGAGGCCGGTGCCGGAGATGCAGGCGCACATGAATTTCGCGGCCACCGCCGTGCGCCCCGAGCCGACGACCGCCGCGAGGAACTGGTCGGCGTACGCGAGGATGAAGGCCGGAGCGACTTCCTTCGCCTCGGGTATCTTCATGAGCTGCAGGCACCAGGCGAACGGCGCCGAGAGTATCTGGAAGACTGGCGTGTTGTTGGCGATGATCAAAACGATAGTCCCCCAAGATACTACGAGCGGCATCGTGCTGACGACGAGCGAGACGAAGGTCTTGACTCCGGAATCGATCGTCATGGAGGCCGTCTGCTTCGCCGAGCGCTCGACCGCTAGCCTTAGGGCCCAGTCGCCGAGCGAATAGCCTTCGGGGATGTCGTCGCCGACGCGGCGCTTGCCGGCCTTGCCGGAGAAGGTGTCGGGCATAGACGAAAGCGGCCAGATGCGCGGCATGATTAGCGCAAGAATAAATGTCACCGCGTAAATTGCGGCCATGATCTGGAAGTACATGTTCGGCAGGCCGACGAAATCGGCCATTACGTAGATGTAGGCGATGCTGATTACCGAGAATGCCGTCGTGATTATCGAGGCTTCCCTGTCCGAGTAATAGCCCTCGTCGTGCACCTTAGTCGTTATGACGACCGCGACGGAGCAGCTTCCGACCCACGACGCGAGGCAGTCGACCGCGGCGCGCCCGGGGAGCCTGAAGAGCGGCTTCATGATCGGACGCGCGTAGGTGCCGACGTATTCCATGAGCCCGTAGTCTGTGAGCAGAGGCACGACCCCGGCCAGGACGATGAATATGACGAGCAGCGCCGGCGCCAGCAGGATGCCGGGCGTCCCGCCGTTGTCCATGTTCCATATGACTTCAGGGCCGATCTTGAAGTATATCAGGATGTAAAGCGCCGCGCCGAGCAGGCGGGAAATAAGCCAGAATGGTTTGACTATCAGCAGTCCCCCCCAGAACGGATCCTTAACTATTTTTTCCGGCTTCGCGACCGTCGCCCAGAGCGAAACGAGCGCGGATATCACGACGAGGACCATCGCGATGCCCGGCAGGACCGGCTTCAATACCGCCTTGCCCCAGTCGATGACGATGCCCAAGATCGTGTTGAGGCTGCCCTTCATCGGTATGGGCAGCAGGAACACGAGCGCGCCGATGAGGGATGGGATCAAAAAGTGCATGACCTGCGCCGATGTGTAACTCTCTTTTTTTGCCATTTCAGCAGATTCCTTTCGTATTGGATTTTGTTTATAATTGACGCGGCCGGAGATTTTTTCCTCCTTTCACTTCCGCCGCATTTTATAAATCGAATATTTTTCCCGGGTTCATGATGTTGTTCGGATCCAGCGCCTTCTTTATCTTCTTCATAAGTTCAAGATTTTCGCGGGGGCAGAGCTCTGCGAAATATTTTTTGCGCTTGCTGCCTATCCCGTGCTCGCCGCTTATCACGCCGCCGAGCTCGGCCGTCATCCGGAAGAGCTCCCACTCTATCTCCGTCTCAACGCTCTGCCAGCGCTCCATCATCATATCGGTCGGCTTCAGAAAGGTCGGATGTAGGTTGCCGTCTCCGGCGTGACCGAAGTTAGCCGCGCGGACGCCGAAGCGGCGCTCCATTTCTTTGAGGCCGCGCGCTATGTCGGGGATCTTGGATATCGGCACGACTATGTCCTCGTCTGTCTGCACGGGGTCCGTCACGCGCAGGGCCTCGTCGATGTTCCTGCGGACGGCCCATATCCTTTCGCGCGTGAAGCGCGTGTCCGCGACGTATATCTCCGACGCGCCGCCTGCCTTCAGCAGTTCGCCGGCGCGTTCGATATCGTTGTCGAGCGCGTCCTGGTCGCTCCCGTCCACTTCGACGAGCAGCACCGCGCCGACGCCTTCCGTAGGCAGCTCCTCGTTCAGAAATTCGCAGGCTTTGACGTAGCAGTACGCATCTATGTACTCTATCGACGACGGGATGAGCCCTCCGCGCGCCATCATACGCGGCACGGCCGCGATCGCGCCCGCCGTGTCGGCAAAGAGCGCGAGCAGCGCCGCGCGGTTTCTCATCAGAGGCTGAAGGCGCAGGATTATCTTCGTGACGTAGCCGAGCGTGCCCTCGGAGCCGACGAAGAGCTCCTTCAGCGAGTAGCCGGAGACGTCCTTCATCAGCTTGCCTCCGAGCGTCAGTATCTCGCCCGTCGGCAGCACGACCTCCAGCCCCAGCACGTAGCGCATCGTTACGCCGTACTTGACCGCATTGCCGCCCCCGGCGTTTTCGGCGACGTTGCCGCCTATGTGGCAAGAGAGCACGCTCATCGGATAGCCGGTATAGGCGAGCCCCTTCTCCGCCGCCGCGGCGTTTATTTCGCTCGTTATCACGCCGGGCTCCGTCACGACGGCCATATTCTCTTCGTCTATCTCTATTATGCGGTTGAGCCTCTCGTCCGATATCACGATGCCGCCGCGCAGCGCGAGGGCGCCGCCAGAGAGCCCCGTGCCGCCGCCGCGCGGCGTGACGGGAATCTTGTATTTGTTCGCGGTTTGCAAAATCTCCGACACTTCGCGGGCCGACGAGGGAGCGACGACGACGTCCGGCATGAAGCGCTCCTCCGGCCTGAGGGTCGTCGTCTCGTCGCGCGAACAGGCTTCGCGCTTCTCCTCCGTCGTCCAGACGTGGGAGGCGCCCGCTATCTCCGCGAGCTCCAAGATTATTTTTTCCGTTACCGCGCCGTAGCCCATGAAAAAGCCACCCTTCTTTTCATAGTTTAACATTTCGGCGTTTTCATCTGTTAGATTATATTATAATATTCGCAGTTTGAATTAGTGATTTTGCGAGGTCGTTGCCTTTATGAACGGATTTTTTGAAATATCGAAGCTCTCTCTGATCTTTCTCTGCTTTCTCGTCTTCGTCGCGGGCTTCGTAGACGCGTCGGCCGGAGGCGGAGGGCTCATTTCGCTTCCGGCGTACTTCTTCACGGGCATGCCGGCACACCTCGCGCTCGGCTGTAATAAATTTTCCGGCTTCTGCGGCGGCGTCTTTTCCGTAATGAAATTCTGGCGCGGCGGGGCCGTAAGGCTGCGCGCGGCCCTCGTGGCCGCGGCCGGCTCCTTCATCGGTTCCGTGGGCGGCTCGATGACCGCCCTCGTGCTGCCGGAGCACGTTATAAAGACGATGGTGCTGACCATTCTACCCTGCGCGGCGGCGATAATATTACTTAAGAGGGAGATGGGCGACGAGGACCGCTCGCGTTCGCTCGGGCGCGGCAAAGCCGACGCGCTTTCGCTGGCGATCGGGCTTCTGATAGGCTTTTACGACGGAGTCTTCGGCCCCGGCACAGGGACCTTCGCGATAATGGCCTTCTCCGCCCTGATGGGCTTCGACCTGAGGACGGCGTCGGGCAACGCGAAAATTTTAAATCTCGCCTCCAACGCCGCGTCGGCGATCACTTTCGCGGCCGCGGGAAATATTTTGTACGGCATCGCTCTTCCCGCCGCGCTCTGCGGCATAGCGGGGAATTTCGCCGGCGCCCATATGGCTCTGACGAAAGGCTCGAAGTTCATCCGCCCGATGATGCTCTGCGTGCTTGCGCTGCTGATGCTCAAAATCCTCTGGGACCTGCTGTCGTAGGACAAGAAACAGGCGCCGAAAGGAGCGCGGCGCTCCCCTTCGGCGCTTCGGCCAAAGAAAGATTTTTACAGGCTCTCGACGGCCTTTTTGATTCTCGCAAGCCCTTCTTCAACGTAATCGTAAGCGCGGCAGTAGGCGATGCGGATGTGCCCAGGCATCCCGAAGACTTCGCCGGGGACGGTCGAAACTCCGGCTTCCTCAAGCAGCCACGAGCAGAATTTAAAGCCGTCCATGCCGAGCGCCGCGATCTTCGGGAAGGCGTAGAACGCCCCGGCCGGCGTCGCGGCTTCGAAGCCTTTTATATCGTTCAGCCATCTGACTACCATATCGCGGCGGCGGCGGTACTCCGCTATCATCGCTTCGACGTCGGCGTCCGCGCCCGCGAAGGCCTCGACTACGCCGGCCTGAGCGAAGGAGTTGGCGCAGGTCGTAAGATTCTGGTGGCACTTGTTCACGTACGGGCGCATATCCTCGGGGGCAACGACCCAGCCGATGCGCCAGCCCGTCATCGACCACGTCTTCGACGCGGCCGAGATCGTGACTGTGCGCTCGGCCATGCCGGGCAGGCTCGCGATGCTGACGTGCCCGCCGTCGTAGACGAATTTTTCATAGCATTCGTCGGAGATTACCCAGATGTCTCTTTCTACGGCCACGGCGGCGATCTCTTCGAGATCCTCTTTAGTGAGCACGGCGCCGCTCGGGTTGTTGGGCGAATTTAAAAGGACGGCCGAGGTCTTCGGCGTGATCGCGGCGGCGATATCGTCGACACGGACACGGAAGCCGTTCTCCATCTTCGTAGGCACGGCGACGAGCTTCGCGTTCGATATCGCTATCTCGTCGGCGTAGGCCGAGAAGTAGGGGGCGGGGACGATGACCTCGTCCCCCGGCTCGAAGAGCGTCAGAAAGGAGGCTGTAAGGGCTTCCATCGCACCGTTCGTGATAACGACATTTTTATCGGCGTCGACGTCCATACCGTTCTCGCGGCGGTATTTCTCGGCGACCGCACAGCGAAGGTCGTAGGCCCCCGCCATGTCCGTGTAATGGACGTTGCCCTCTTCGATCGCCTTTATCGCCGCGTCCTTCGCGCACTTAGGCGAATCGAAATCCGGCCGGCCTATCTCCATATGGATTATGCTCCTCCCCTCCTCCTCCATCTCGCCGGCGCGCGTCAAAATCTCGCGTATGCCGCCAGACATCTTTATCGAAGCCATGCGGCCGTTGGGAAACTTTTTCTTTGTCGCCATCTATTTTTCCTCCTGTTCGGATATTGTTTCCGCTTCGCCGCTCACAAATATCAGAAAGCCGAGCGGCGGCAGCGTCATCTCCGCCGAATAATCCCTGCCGTGGAAGGGAACTTTTTCCGCCCGCACTCCGCCCATGTTGCCGCAGCCGGAGCCTCCGTAGATTTCCGCGTCGCTGTTCAGCGCCTCGCGCCAGAAGCCTCCGCGCGGCAGCCCGATTCTGTAGCCGACGCGCACGACCGGCGTAAAATTCGCGGCGGCGACGATAAGCTCCCCTTCGCTTTCGCCGCGGCGTATAAATGATACCACTCCGGAGTCTCTGTCGCTGCAGTCGATCCACTCGAAGCCCTCCGGCCGCTGGTCGAACCGCCACAACGCCGCGTGAGCTTTGTAAAAATTGTTTGCGTCGGAAAACCATTTGGCAATGCCCGCGTGGCGCGCGTCCCCGAGCTGCTGCCAGTCAAGCGCCCTGTCGTGGCACCATTCGCGGCTCTGCCCGAACTCGCCGCCCATGAAGAGCAGCTTTTTGCCCGGATGGCAGAGCATCCAGCCGAGCGCGAGGCGCAGATTAGCGGCCTTCTGCCATTCGTCGCCGGGCATCTTCTCGAAGAGGGAGCGCTTGCCGTAGACGACCTCGTCGTGCGAAAAGGGCAGCACGAAATTTTCCGAGTAGGCGTACCACATGCCGAACGTGAGCTTGTCGTGCGCATATTTTCTGTAGACGGGATCCTGCGAGATGTACGAGATAAAGTCGTTCATCCAGCCCATGTTCCATTTATAGCCGAAGCCCAAACCGCCGAGCCACACGGGCTTAGTGACGGCCGGCCACGACGTCGACTCCTCCGCGGTGACCGATATTCCTTCAAAATCTTCGTAAAGCGCGCTGTTGAGCTCGTGCAGGAAGTCTATCGCTTCGAGGTTTTCCTTGCCGCCGTATCTATTGGGCAGCCATTCGCCGCCGCGGCGCGAATAATCGAGATAGAGCATCGAAGCGACGGCGTCGACCCGTATGCCGTCGGCGTGATAGCGCTCCAGCCAGTAGTGGGCCGAGGATATCAGAAAGCAGCGCACCTCGCTGCGTCCGTAGTTGAATATAGCGCTCTTCCAGTCGGGATGGAAGCCGCGGCGGCCGTCCTCGTGCTCGTAGAGGGCCGTGCCGTCGAATCTGTAGAGCCCGAACGAATCCGTCGGGAAGTGCGACGGCACCCAGTCGAGAATCACGCCGACGCCGCGCCTGTGCAGCGCGTCGATGAGGCACATGAGCTCCTCGGGGCTTCCGTAGCGCGAAGTCGGCGCAAAATATCCCGTCGTCTGGTAGCCCCACGAGCCGTAAAAGGGATGCTCCATCACGGGCATGAATTCAACGTGAGTGAAGCCGTTCGCGGCGAGATAATCCGGCAGCTGTTCCGCCAACTCCCGCCACGATAAAAAAGAATCGTCCGCCCTTCTCCGCCACGAACCGGCGTGCATCTCGTATATCGACTGGGGCGCGTCGACCGAGTTCTTGGCGGCGCGCATCATCATCCATTCGGCGTCGCGCCACTCATACGAAGGAGAGGCGACGACGGACGCCGTAGCCGGCATCTTCTCCGACGCGAAAGCCAAGGGGTCGCTTTTTTCAATGAGATCGCCGGAGGCCGTCCTTATCACGAATTTATAGCGGCAGCCCTCCGCGACGTTCGGCACGAAGCCTTCCCAAATCCCTGAGGAATCCCAGCGCGGAGAGAGCGGATGGCTTTCGCGGCGCCACGAATTGAAGTCTCCCATAATGAAGGCCGCGGCCGCGGCCGGCGCCCAAACGGCGAAGAGCGTCCCAGACGCGCCTTCGTGCTTCGCGAGGTGCGCGCCGAGAAACTCGTATATCCTCCTGTGCGTGCCCTCGCGGAAAAGATAAATGTCTTCCTCGCCGGCGAGAGAAACTCCGTGTATAATCTTCTCCGTCATCTTATCGCCTCCCGCAATAATATGATATTATAGGCGATAGCTGCTTTCGGAGGAAAGAAAATGACCGATCTCTTTTCATACAATAAAATAACCGCGGAAATCGCGGAGGAAATAAGAAAAAAAATAGGCGCAAACAACGTCAGCACCGACGAAGAAAAGCTTGAAAGCTATTCTCACGACGAAGTGCCGCAGAGCAACTACGGCAGAAAATATATAGCCGAGCTCCTCGTATTCCCGGAAAGCACGCAGCACGTCTCGGAAATCATGAAAATAGCGCACGACGAAAGGATACCGGTGACGCCGCGCGGCGCCGGAACGGGGCTGTCGAGCGGAGCTCTTCCCGTTTTCGGCGGCATCGTGATGAGCTTCGAGAAGATGAACCGCATAATAGAGCTCGACGAGGACAACCTTACGATAACCGTCGAGCCCGGCGTCGTCACCGCCGAGATAAGCAGGATGGCCTCACGTCACGATCTGCTGTACGCCGGGGACCCGTGCAGCGGCGACGCCTCCTTCATCGGGGGCAACATCGCGGAAAACGCCGGCGGCAACAAGGTGATAAAATACGGAGCGACAGGGGCTCAGCTGCTCGCGCTGGAAGCAGTACTCGCGGACGGCAGCGTGACGTGGTTCGGCGGCAAAAGGCGCAAGGACGTCACGGGGCTGGACTTCGTGCACCTTATGGCCGGCTCCGAAGGGATACTCGCCGTGATAACCAAAGCTGTGCTGAAGCTCCTGCCTCTGCCGCGCCATTCGGTCGACCTTCTTGCGGCCTTCCCCGACGCGCGGAGCGCTATAAATTTCGTCCCGCGCATCGTGACCGAGGGCGGATTGATACCGGCGTCCGTTGAATTCATGGACGACAAGGCGCTGAAGCTCGTTGAAAAATATCTGAACGCCAGCGTGCCGGCGGGAGACGCCGGCGCGGCTCTGATAATCCAGCTCGAGGGCAACGACGAGGAGCGCCTCGAAGAGCAGTTCGAAGCGATAGGCAAACTGTCGCAGAGGCACGGCGCCTACGAGGTCTACGTCGCCGACACGCGCAGCACGAAGGAGCGCATCTGGCAGGCGCGCAAAGGCGTGCCTGAGGCCCTCTCCGCCTTCTACAGCCGCTACACGAAGGAGGACCTCGTCGTCCCGACCGCCTCGGTGCCGAAGCTGCTGGAAATGTTGCGCGGCGAAACCGAACCCTACGGCCTTGAATATATAACCTACGGGCACGCCGGCGACGGAAACATGCACTGCACGATAGTCTGCCCCGAATGCGACAACTGGCACGACCGCCTGCACGCCGCGCAGCAGCGCATCTATGCGAAGCTGATAAAGATGGGCGGCACCTTATCAGGGGAGCACGGCATAGGCTACAAGCGCAGGGGCTATATGAAATTCTTCCTTGACGACGCGCAGATAGAGCTCATAAAAAGGGTGAAGCTCGCCTTCGACCCGCAGAACATTTTAAACCCCGGCAAGCTCGTAGATTGGGGGAAATGACACGGGAAATAAAATTTAGAAGCCATAAATAAAATAAACCGTTTCCTCACGCGACGAAAAACGCGCCGCGGGAGATTTTCCGACCGGCGGCCTAAACCAGCGCGAGGCGCTCCTTCAGCGCGAGCAGCGCTTCGGTCTTCCCGGTTGTGACCATAAGCGTGTCCCCCTCTTTGATCAGCGTCTTTCCCGTCGGCGCTATAGTGCTCTCGCCGCGCTTTATAAGCATTATGCGCACGCTCTCGGGGAATTTCATATCGCTGACCGCCATCCCTACCGCTTTCGAGCCCCTTACCACGCGCAGCTCGTAGAGAGTGCCCTGTATATCCTCCTCGTAGTCGGTAAAGCTGCGCGAGACGAGGGTCTTGTCCTCCTTGTCGAGCTGTCCGAGCATCGACGCGACGGGCGTCAGCATCGAGCCCTGTATGATGACCGAGGTCAGGGAGATGAAAAAGACCATGTTGAAGATCGTGTCCGCGTTCTGAATCCCCTCCGTCAGAGCGTAGGTCGCAAATACTATCGACGACGCCCCGCGCAGCCCGACCCACGAGACGAAGAGTTTCGCCTTCAGCGGATATTTGAAGCCGGAGAGCGTTATGAAGACCGCCGCCGGGCGGATCAGGAACATCAGCGCGGCGGACATGACAAGCGCCGGCAGCCAGACCGCGCGCAGCTGCGAGGGAAATACGAGAAGGCCGAGCGTCACGAACACGAGTATCTGCATCAGCCACGAAAAGCCGTCGAAGAAGCGCACAAGCGACGTCTTATGGACGAGCTTGACGTTTCCCATGACCATCGCCGCGATGTAGACGCCGAGCAGCCCGTTGCCGCGCATAAGCTGCACCGCCGCGAAGACGAACGAGGCGATCGTCGCCGCGACGACGGGATAAAGGCCGTCGCTGTTGAGCCTGATGCGGTTTATAAGCAGCGCTCCGGCAAAGCCGAAGGCGAAGCCGAGCCCGGCGCCTACAGCGAGTTGCATCACGAACATCAGCGCGTATCCAAAAAAGCCGCCGCCGTCGGACTTCATAAGGCTGATTATCGTTATCGTCAGCATGTAGGCCGCGGGGTCGTTGCTGCTGCTCTCAAGCTCGAGCAGCGGCGCAAGCGGCGCTTTTAGGTTCATGTTGTTGGAGCGCAGTATGGAAAAGACCGAGGCCGCGTCCGTGCAGGAAACGACGGAGCCCAGCAAAAGCCCTTGCATAAGAGTGAGCCCGAGAAGGAAATGTGCCGCAACGCCGACGAGAATGGCCGTTATCATCACGCCGGCCGTCGAGAGCAGCGCGCCAGGCAGCAACACCTCTCTCGCCGACTTCCAACTCGTCGCCATGCCTCCGGCAAAAATGATATAGCAGAGCGCGAAATTCCCTATCGAGCTCGCTGCGCTGGCGTTGTCGAAATAAATTCCGCCAGCGCCCTCTGAGCCCATTATCATGCCGGCAAAAATGAAAAAGACGAGGACGGGGATGCCGGCCTTAGTGATAAGACGGCTGAAGGCGATGCAGAAGAGCAGTATCGCGGAAACAAAAACTATAAGGACGTTTGCGTTCTCCAAAAAAATCGGCCTCCTTTTACGAAATCGTGACGACGGACGTTGCGCAGAAGCACGCGCCGAGCTACCGCTGCAATTTGTGCGGCAAAAGCTTGTGCCGCGCGATCCATCTGAAGCAGAGCACGTGGGCGCCGGCCGTAAGCATCCAGGAGACGGGATAAGAAAGATAGACCGTCGTGACGCTGCGGAAGGCGTCGATCTGGAAGGCGGCCGCGACCCAGGCGATGCGCAGCACGCAGGAGCCGATCAGCGAAACGGTCATAGGCAGCACCGAGTAGCCGACGCCGCGGATCGCGCCGACCATATCGTCCATAACGCCGCAGAGCGTATAGGTGCCGCAGAGTATCCAGATACGCGACATGCCGGCCTCTATCACATTTTCGCTCGTCGAATATATACCGAGCAGCGTCCTGCCAAAAATGATGCAGAGCGCGCCCATTACCCCGCCGACGGTCACGCTGCAGAGCAGTCCGCGCTTCAGCACCTTGTAAATCCTTCCGATGCGCCCAGCTCCGTAGTTCTGGCTCGTGAAGGAGAGAATCGCCTGATAAAAAGCGTTCTGCGCGAAATAAACGTAAAGCTCTATGTTCATAGCGGCCGAATTCCCCGCCATCACGACGGCGCCGAAGGAATTCACCGACGACTGGATCACCACGTTCGATATGGAAAAGACGACGCCCTGCAGCCCGGCCGGAACGCCTATCTTCATTATCTGGATCAACTTGTCGGGGCTCACCTTCAGCTCGGAGGGCACGAGGCGGATCGCGCCCTTCTCGCGCAGCAGGCAGCGCACGACGAGCAGCGCGGAAACGCACTGCGATATGACGGTCGCTATCGCCACACCGGCGACGTCGAGGCGCAGGTTGATGACGAAGAAAAGATTCAAAAGCACGTTGACCGCCCCGGCGGCGACAAGATAAAAGAGGGGGCGCCTCGTGTCCCCCACCGCGCGCAGCACGGCGCTGCCGAAGTTGTAGACCATCAGCGCCGGCATGCTGAGAAAATAAATGACGAGGTAGAGCGTAGCAAGCCCGAGCACCTCCTCCGGAGTCCGCATCAGGATGAGCAGGCTGCGCGCGCAGGACATGCCGACGACCATCAAGATAAGGCCGCCGCCGAGCCCGAGGAGCATCGACGTGTGGACGGTGCGTTTGAGCTCCTCTTCATCCTTGGCTCCGTAATAGCGCGCGGCCAGCACGTTGGTCCCTATCGAGAGCCCGATGAAAAGGTTCGTAAGCATACCTACCAGCGAACCGTTGGAGCCGACCGCGGCGAGAGAATTGTCTCCAGCGAAGCGCCCCACGACGACGACGTCCGCCGTGTTGAAGAGCAGCTGCAGCACTCCAGAAAAGACCAGCGGGATCGCGAAAAGCAGCATCTTCGGCAGTATAAGGCCTTTGCACATGTCTATCTCATACTTTTTGTTACTCTGCGTCAACATGGCGCCGCCTGTCAGCTCCTCTCCGCAGCCTTCGCAAAATTTGCCTCCGTCCATTCTAACATACGCCGGCGTTATCACAAAAAGCTTGACGCCGCGTCAGGGCACGAAAGAATTGCGCGCTAATCGGCGCGGAGGCGAGGCGGCGCATTTCAGCGGGCGAAAGGCACGAAGGAGCGCCGCCTTCATTTTCCCGCCTCAGCGCGCGCTCCCTTGTCTGAATCAGAAGGTCTGTTGTATTTGTTCCGCTTGGGCGGCCTCATCGTTCCGCCGGAGGGGGGAGCCGCATCGATCGCGCTCCTCTCCGCGCGTCGACCGGCAAGCGCTTGTTGGCGTTATCGAAAAAACGCCGCCACAGCGCCTTCCTCGGCCGGTGAAGCGCCCGCCTGGATAAGAAAAATTCCAATCAAAAACGCCGCGGCGAATGCGCTGTAAGCAGCACTGCTGCACGCGGCGGCGATCATAAGCTTTTTATTTTTCATAGCCGAGTTCTTTTTTAGTCTTCTCTATATCAGCCCTCGTTTCCTTGATCCAGCGATCGAGAGTCTCCGGCTTGATCCTTTTCGATTTCGGGTCGTTGAGCAGCGTGTCGAGCTTCTTTTCCTGAATCTTCAGCCATTCGACCTTCGCCTCGCGGAACTGTATGTCGGCCACGGCGTTGCCGCGCTCGCCGTCGTCTTCTTTGATAAAGGCCCTGCTCATCAGATCGTCTCCTTCGAGAAGGGGATGCCGTCCCCTTCGACGATCACCAGCTTCATCTTCGGCTTGACGTAAGTGACGAGCTCGTTGATATCCCTGTTCTTCAGGCGGATGCAGCCGTGCGTCGCCCTGCGCCCGACGGAGCCGGGGTTGTTCGTGCCGTGTATCGCTATCTGCCATTTGTTGTAGAAGGATATCAGCTTCGAGCCGTAAACTCCATCGGAGGGCTCCCCCTCTTCGTTGAACCACGCGGGATCGTATATGAGCTTGCTGGCGTCCTGTATCACGCGGTAGATGGTGAAGGTCCCGGTCGGTGTGATGAGGTCCATGCGCGACGTCTTGACCTTGCCGAGCCCGCGGCCGATCGACACCGGCCAGCTCTTCACCGTCTCCCCGCCGCGGTAAAGCGTCAGCTTCAGCTTCTCTTTATTGATTCTGATCCAGTATTCGCCGTTCTGCGGAGACCAAGCGGCGAAAGAGGGCGCCGCGCAGAGCAGCAATGCAAGGAGCGGCAGCACAAAAATCTTTTTCATAAGGAACACTCCAATTTCTGTGTAACTCGGTATATTATAATACAAAGAGTTCGTATTTGTACTATATACTTTTTTAAAAATACGAATATCCCAACGCGCGGTAAAACGACAAATTTTGAAAAGGCCGACATATTCGGCAACAACGGCTACGCGCAGTACTTCCGCGCGCTTCCTTATGGAGCTGGAGGGGAGGAGTTAAGCCGAAGCTTGCTTCGAATCGACAAGGGCGGGGCTCAATCAAGGTGCCCCGCCCTCACGATGCTGCTTTCACTTTCTTTAGATTTTCCTGCTACTCTGTGTCGAAAGGGGGCGGTTTCTTTTCGCAAGACCTGCCGCCGCCCTTTATCCGAGGAGCTTTGACGCGACAAGCGCCGCCGCCAGCGCGACGCTCAGAGAGAGGAGCAGCGCGCGGCTGAAGCTCTCGGCTTTCCTGACGTCGCTCTCGGAGTACTCCGCCGCGGCGCTCTCGTATCCGTTCCGCACCCTGCTTTCGCGAAGGTCCTGCTCATAGCGGCAGCTTCTAATTTCGATCGGCGTCCTTAATCTCAGTTCCATTTTTACTTCCTCCTTTGTTTTATTATCTTTTACAGCTATAATTTTACAGAGCTTCGCCAAAATGCAAAGCTCAGAGTCTTTTTACTTTGCGCTTTTTGCTTGAGAAATAGAAGTAAACGGGCGAATTCGCTTCAGTTTTTATTTTTGGATTTCCGATGATTTTTGGTACAATATCCTGCAAATTATCTGACTGAGAAAGGAAGGGTATCAATGCAGACGCCGGACGAGACAAACGTAAAAATACTTGAAGAGCTCTTTGGGAACGCGAGAGCCACCTTCACGGAAATAGGGAGAAAGGTCGGTCTCACCGGCACCGCGGTGCGGGACCGCGTAAGGCAGATGGAAGAGGACGATATAATCTGCGGCTACAGGCCGGTGATAAACTACGCGAACATCGGATACCCGATAAGGGCCCTCGTAATAATAAGGCAGAATCCCGCGCGCCCCGTCTCCGAAGAACAGTGCCACAGGGTCATCAGCATCAGCGGCGGCATAGCGCGCACCTATGAAGTAACTGGAGAGACCGACTTCATCGTCGAGGCGGTATTCAAATCGATGGAGGATATCAAAAAAATGCTGATGGATTTCGTCAAGATAGATCTGATTACAGTGACCTACATAGTTCTCAGCACATCCGAAAGCATGCCGCGGCTTATAAGAAAAAAATAAGGACGGAACTCCGCACCCCGCAAATGTAGGGCGGCGCAGCATATCCTCCTGCGCCGCCTTTTGAATCGATTTTTCGATTTTCAAAAAATCTTAAGCTACGCTTTGCCCTGAGAACGAAGATATTCCAGACTGTGGCTGAACATATAATCGATCGGCGGTTCGACGCCGAGCCACAGCCGCATCTGCTCCGCCGCCTGGTACGCGTTCATCCAGAGGCCCGAGAGCGTCGTACAGCCGCGCGCCGCCGCTTCGCGCAGCAGCTTCGTCTCCGCGGGCACGTAGACGACGTCGGCCACTATGTGCCGCGGGTCGAGCATTCCCGGGTCGAACAGCGTCTCATCGGCGTTCGGATACATGCCGACTTTCGTCGCGTGTATCACGACGTCGTACTTTTCAAGCGCCGACGCTATGCTCTTTTCCGTCATCTCTCCGATCGTGCAGACCGACGGGAAATGTCTGTCAACGCGGCTGAAAAGGGTTTCCGCGCAGAAGTAATCTCTGGCGATACAGAGCGACTTTATATCTTTGGCTCCCTCCATTGCGAGAGCGCAGGCTATTGCGGTACCGGCCCCACCCGCGCCGAGAAGCAGGTAGCGGTGTTCCGGTATGCTCAGCCTGAGCTGATTTTTCAGCGAAAGGACGAAGCCGGTCCCGTCGGTGTTGTAACCTATCTTTCTGCCGTTTTCGAAGACTATGGTGTTGACCACTTCGGTAAATCGCGCGGAATCGGCCAGCCCGTCGAGGTACTTGTGCACCTGGGTCTTGAAGGGCATCGTCACACCGGAGCCCGCGTAGTGGAAGTTCTCAAGGTTCGCTACGACGGGCTCGAGCTGATCCATTTCAAGCTCGAGCGGAACGTACAGCGCGTCTATGCCGAGCTTCTGATAGACGCTGTTTTGCATGAATGGCGCAGCGCTCTGCGAAAGAGGCTTTCCGAGCAGCCCGAAAAATTTTGTGTCTACCGTCGTATTGAACATACGGAAACTCCTTTCTTCCGACGCGGCGCACGCGGGACGCGCTTCTTCAAGCCGCAATTATTTACCCTCGAGCGCCTTGATCAGGGCATCGACGACGTCCTTCCCTATATCGCCGCTTATCTTGGCGTAAACGGGCTGCGAGGCCTTGATCACGTCGTCGTAGAACGCGTTGTTGTAGGTGAGATTCGTCATGCCTCCCTTGACGAGCTTGTCGCGGCATTCAGAGTCTATCTTGGCGAGGCTCGGCGCTATTTCCTCCGTGGCGGCCTTCACAGCGTCGCGAATCGCTTTCTGATAGGCTGGGGCGAGCGATTCGAATTTTTTCCTGTTCATCAGGAACTGATTCATATATAGTAGCTGCTTGACGTTGACGAGATACTTCTGGACTTCCTGGAAGTTCGAGCTGAGGTTCGTGTCGTTCGCGTTTTCCTGAGCCTGCACGACGCCCTGCTGAAGACTCATGTAAAGCTCCGTGAAGGGCAGAGGCGTCGGGTTGGCTCCGAGGCCCTTCCAAAAGGCAAGGTGATTCGGGGAATTCATCGTACGAATTTTGATTCCCTTAAAATCGCCTACCTTATCGATCTTCTTGTTGGAGGTCATAACGCGGTACGTGGCGCCCTGCAGCACGCCGAGGCAGATCATTCTTGAAGCGGCGTACTTCTTGTCCATGAGTTTGGTAAATTCCGAGGCGTTAAGCGCCCTGTCGATCGTCTTTGCGTCGTACTTGGCGAAGACGAGCGGCAGGTCGTAGACGGCCACCGCGGGGACGATCGTCGTGGTCTGTCCCGGCTGGCAGGAGACTATGTCGATGTCGCCGGCGAGCATCTGAGTCTGAAGCTCGCTGTCGACGCCGAGCTGGCTGTTGCCGAAATAATCGATTTTAAGCTTACCGCCGGTGATCTTCTCCACCTGCTTGCAGAAAGCTATGCCCCAGAGGTCGCCGGCAGCTCCGAGCGCGGCTCCATTGCCATAGCGCAGCGTCTCCGGCTTCAGATCGTCGTAGGCCCCGGCCGAGGCAACGCCGGAGATGGCGAATGCCAACAGCAGTGCGTAAATTATGACGGACAGTTTTTTCATTATTATTCCTCCTGATTCAATATGATTTTTTTGTTTATCAAAACCCGCGCTGTAGCAGCGCAAGGCTCAGCCACGGAACATAAGTGATGCCGAACAGCGCGATCGCGAAAGCGATGATGAACGGCATCGCTTTTTTTGCGACGGTCATGGGCGGCGTATCCGCCAGAGTGCCGGCGACGAAGAGATCGAGCCCGAACGGCGGGGTCGCGAGCCCTATCGAGAGACAGCAGACCATCACGACTCCGAAATGCACCGGATGAATGCCGAGCGTCTTGACTATCGGCAGAAGGATGGGCGCGAGGATGACGATCGCCGGCCCCGTATCCATCACCATCCCCATCAGCAGGAAGACGATGACTATTATGAACATCACCGTGCCCGCCGAGCTGAAATTGCCGAGCACGAAGTCGGATACAATTGCCGGGGCCTTCAGCAGCGTCAGCACGCGCCCGAAGGCTATCGCGAAGGCGAGGACGAAGCAAAGCGGCGCGTAGGTCTTCACGGCGCCCTTAAGGAAGGGAAGAATCGAAGAAAAAGTTATCGTTTTATAAACGAATAGAGAGACGATCAGCGAGTAAAAGACGGATATGCAGGCCGCCTCAGTCGGCGTAACGACGCCGCCATAGATGCCGCCCAGAACTATGATCGGCGACATAAGCGCGGGAAAGCTGTCTTTGGCGAGCTTCCAAAACCCCTGCCCTCTAAGCTCCGCCAGCTTGAAGTTGATCTTTTTCCTGTCCTCCCCCCTCCTACCGCAGTAATAGACAGCGTAGGCCATGAGCGCTAAGCCGATAGCGAAGCCCGGCAGGACTCCGCCGAGGAAGAGTGCGCTCGTCGAGACCCCGGTCGCGAGAGAATAGAGGACGAAGGGGATGGACGGCGGGATGATCACGCCGAGCCCTCCGGCCGTCGCCACCATGCCGGCGGAAAAAGTTTTGTCGTAGCCGAGCTCTACGAGAAAGGGGATCGCCATGGCGCCTACGGCCGCGGTCGTCGCCGGCCCCGAGCCTGAGATCGCCCCGTAAAAGAGGCAGGTCAGTATGACGGCGCAGGGAAGACCGCCGGTAAACCCTCCGACAAAATACGCGAAGACGTTGAAGAGCTTGCGCGAAATGCCGCCCTCAGCCATGATGACGCCTGCCAGGATGAAGAGCGGCACCGCTATGATGGGCGTGGTGTCGGCTCCGGAAAAGCTGTTGGTGATGAGCTGGTTGACCGAGCTGCCCATCGTCGTTCCCAGCAGACGCGGAATCACCGTGCTCAGCACCATGCTCATCGCGATGGGCATGCCGAGGACGAGCGCAGCTGCGAAAACTATAAATATCAACGCGGACATTATTCCCTCTCCTCCCTTACGGCAGCGCCGTAATTTTTGTTATCCTGCGCGGCCAGCTCTACCTCCGCCCGCGCCTCCTTGATCGTGGCTTCGATCGTCGTTTCTCCCTTGTCTTTAAAATGACGCACGCCGTTGACGAGCGACTGCACGGTGCGGACGGCTGCCAGCGCGAAGCCGATCACCGCGCACATATACATGATCCACATCGGTATCTGCATCGCGGAAGATATTTCGCCGGTAACGTTTTTAATGTTGTCGACGACCAGCAGCGAATGGCGGAAAAAGACCGCGAAGAGGGCGAGCATGACGGCGTCGCAGAGTATCTTCACAGAATTGCTGATAGCGGCGGGAAGCATATCCATCACTATGCCGACGCGCAACATGCTGCCCCTCCTGATCGTATAGCCGAGAGAAATAAAGACGCTCCATACGTAGCAGTAGCGGCAGAACTCTTCCGGCCAGCTCATGGAACTGTTGAATACGTAGCGCGCGAATATCTGCGCGAGCATGACCGCCGATATTGCCACAAGCAAAACGACCATTATGGATTCTTCAAGACTTTCATCCAGCCACTTCAATACCTTCAAAAAAATCCCTCCTGACTGCTAAACAACTGCTTGAGCGCAGGGCTCCTTTTAATTTGTTAATTCGAATGGCGACAGTCCCGGCGAAAAATTCCCATATTTGCTTCCGCCGCTTTTTGTACAATGTCAACTCCTTTTTATAATTCAAAAATTTTATTCCGCTATACGGAATTAATATCTAATTACCGGAAACATCTATACAATAACCGCGAATTGGAAGTCTGTCAATATACCAAATACAAAAGAATATATTTTTATTCATTCAAAAATATGAATCTGATAATAAAACGTTTATGTTTCGCTTTCAAATGAGCAGAAAAGAGCGCCGCTCCTTTGCTAAACGGGGGAAAATATTCATTATCCGTTTTTCTGACGTTTTAGAAGTTTTAGAAAAAAAGGAGGCAGTCAAAGCTAAGGCAAAAGTTTACAATAAATATATTTTCTCCAATGCCATATTTCAAGGAGGTGAAAAAAATGATCGTAATATATGGAAGCGCGCAGTGCCCAAAGACGCTGAAGCTCCTCGGCGGATGCAAAGAAAAAAACATCGGCGCCGAATTCAGGGACATCTCGGCGTCGCTGAAAGATCTTGCGGAATTCATCGCGATACGCGACGGCGACGCGGCTTTCGCGGCCGCGAAGAAGGCGGGGCGGCTCGGCATCCCCTGCGTGCTGCTTGAAGACGGCGGGATATTCGACGGAGGGGAAGAGCCCTTCAGCCTTCCGGCCGTAATGAAAAAAATAACGGGGGAAAAATAAAAAAGCCGGTTATGTTGTTTTCCGCGCGGCGGCCAATTTTGGTGTCAGAAATTTTCCCGCTTCTGCTTGAACATGTCGACGATCACGGAGAAATGGCCGCGGATGCATTCGAGCGCCTTTTTAGCATCCGAGTTCCATAGGGCGTCGATCAGTTCCTTATGTTCGTGCAAAATGACGGCGGTATCGCGCCGCGGGTAGACGGAGTGCATGACAAGGCGCATCATGTCGTCGCTTATCTTCTGCCACATCATATTAATGGAGAGCAACTTCATCGAGTGGACTATCGCGGCGTGGAACTCCATGTCGTGCTTCATGAAATCCACCGGCGAATCCTTCGAAGCCTCCATATCTTCGTAGGCCGCGGCCAGCTGGCCGGCAAGAAT
Source organism: Synergistes jonesii (assembly GCF_000712295.1). Lineage (NCBI taxonomy): Bacteria > Thermotogati > Synergistota > Synergistia > Synergistales > Synergistaceae > Synergistes > Synergistes jonesii. Next base: position 51,863 of record NZ_JMKI01000008.1, read on the forward strand.
CTGCGTATGCCCCCCTTCTATCGCTTTTTTTATCGCGAAGGGTTCCATCATCTCGCGAAGCGTGAAGAGTTCGAGTATTTTCGAAATGGTTATCTCGGAGACCACCGCACGGCGGCGCTCCTCCCAATCTACCCACCCTTCTTGAGAGAGCCGTTTCAAAGCTTCGCGCACGGGCGTGCGGCTGACTCCGAATTCATCGGCGATCGTGCGCTCCATCAGGATGCTTGCCGGCATTAATTCGCCGTTTATTATTTTGTTTTTTATCGCTTCGTAGACAGAGCTGGAGAGATTCTGTTCCCTCTTTTGCCCGTTATTGAACGGAAGCGATTCCATCATAACAACACACCCTCGTCAGCAAGATTCGCACGGCGGACGCGCAAAAGAAGAGCACGCCGCCGAGTTATGCTGATAATTGCGGTCGTATAGCGCCCGCTGAAATATATTATCATAATTTTCACATTTTTGCGGCGCACGGCAAGCCGTCGCCGGCGCTGAGAATTTACGCCGAGGCTTCCTTCCCGGCGGCCGCGCAGGCTACTGCTGCCATTACGATAGCACAGCCGGCGATCTCGAAGCCTGTTGGGGACAGCCCGAGAGAGAGCGGCGTTATTACCAGCGCAAAAGCAATTTCGAGCGTTAAAACGAGGCTCACGAGAGGCGCCGGGATAACTCTCAGCGCGCCGAGCAACAGGCCGAAACCGCATAGCCCAGCCCCGAAAGCGGAGTACTGCATCAGTGCAAAAACCGCGCAGTTCATCGCAGCGAGGTCGTCCCAACCAACAAAAACAGATTTTGCTATGATAAGCATAGCGCCGCCGAAGAGATAGACGTAAAAGAGCTGCAGGGACGGATTGCTATCTCCGTCTCTCAATACCTTGCGCGATAGCAGCATCTGTCCGGAGAGCCCCAAAAGGGAGACAATACCCCACAGCAGCCCTGGCACGGAGAGCGGCGGCGTTTCGCCGCCTGAAGCGAAAAATCCGACATAGAGACCTCCTATTATCAGAAAGCCGGCCGCGAGTTGCTTCCGTGATGGTTTTTCTCCTGTTATGAAATACGAGCCGGTCATAACAGCGATAGGAAACGTATAGTTAAGCATCAGAGCCTGCGGCACAGAGAGATATTGACAGGAGAGCATGAACCCCCAGGCGTTCATTACAACGGTCAGAAAGCCGAGCAGCAGGTACACGCGCATGAGCGGCCGCCCGATCCTGTACCACCCGTGACCGACCCTGTACCTGAGCCACAGGGACATTAGCAATACAATGACGACCGCGCGGTAGCACATCACAGAAGTCATGCTGACTCCCTGTGTGCCGACGAACTTAGCGAGCGGCCCCATGCCGCCCCACAGCATCGCCGTACCAAGTGCCATTAAAACGCCGCGCGCATAGTTGTTTTTCATTTCAGCATTCCTTCAGCCGTTACATCGCTGCTCAGCGGTGTTCTCCAAAGCTAAGAACTCCTTCTGAGTATTTTGTCTGCAAACTTCGTCCCGCCGTATTCTGACTGCTGTTTTAAATTTTTCAGCGCCATTTCGGTCGCCGTTTTTTTGCAAATCCGCCGCGCCGCCGTCAAGGTAATTCTTCACGGCCCTTGAAAAGCACATAACCGGCCTTTTCGCCCTTTCGGCGCAGCTCACCGCCGCAACTTCTCTTCCAAAGCGGAAAGCGCGGCGTCGTAATATGATTTCGTCCTCTCATCGAAGAGCACCCAGAGCACCTCGTCGAACGCGTCCGGCTCTTCGCTCAGAAACGAACTGACCGCGTCCACCGCCGTTTCGGCCGCCTTGCCGACCGGATAGGAGTAGACTCCGGTCGATATCGAAGGAAAAGCTATCGAGCGGACGCCGTTTTCCATCGCGACTTTAAGCGAGTTGCGGTAGCACGACGCAAGGAGCTCCGGCTCGCCGTGCGTCCCGCCGTGCCACACTGGACCGACCGTGTGTATGACGTATTTGCATGGCAGCCTGTAAGCGCCCGTGATCTTCGCCTCTCCGGTCTCGCAGCCGTTCAGCGTGCGGCACTCGGCAAGCAGCTCCTCCCCCGCCGCCCTGTGTATCGCGCCGTCGACGCCGCCCCCTCCGAGCAGCGTCCTGTTCGCCGCGTTGACGATCGCGTCGACCGAATCGATCTTTGTGATGTCTCCAAGAAGCGTCCTGATTATCGTATTCTTCTGCTTCATGATGCCGTACCTCCTTCGACGGACCACTAACGGCCCGTACCATTAATGTATTCGCGCCGCGCCTCTTCTGAGCGCTCCCTCGCCGATTTAAATGGAAAACTATACAAACGGCGGCGCTTAAGCGTACTTTTATCAGTCGGGTCCCCCGAAAGGGAAACCGCTATTCCAGCCGCTGGCCCCTCGCCGCGGCCGCGCGCGTCAGGCAATCCGCATACTGCGGCAGACGCCGCCGGGGAAGCTCTTTTCCTTATAAAGTATACAGCGCCGCCGGCAATTTTTCCGCGACGTTTTGCGAAATTTCCGCGACGCTTTTTGCCGATGGGAAGTTGAAAGGCGAGCGGTGCGTCGGATGATCCCGACGTGCGCCCCGCTCATTTCCTACTATACGACCGGGTTGGCCCAGCCGTCATATGCTGCTACAATTTGTTATCATCCCCCGCTCAAAGAACGCTGTGTGAATCTCGAACTCTCCATAATTACTGCGCACCGTTTTCGCCTTGGTTCCATTTCGGTAGTTATCCGAATCTGAACGTTCAGATTTATCGGACTTGCCCCCGCTTGTGCGAGAGAGAGTGCGCGATCGGCGTAAATACAAAACCATATAAATAAAAGCCTTGATTTCTCAAGGCTTTTAAGTTACATCACTCCAGCGGCTTCATCGTCGGGAAGAGTATCACATCGCGGATGCTCTTTGAGTCGGTCAGAAGCATCACGCAGCGGTCGACGCCGATTCCCATGCCGCCGGTCGGCGGAAGGCCGTATTCGAGCGCGTTGACGAAGTCTTCATCGAAGGGGTGCGATTCTTCGTCGCCTTCTTCCTTCTTGCGCGCCTGCTCCATGAAGCGCTCGCGCTGGTCGAGCGGGTCGTTGAGCTCGCTGAAGGCGTTGGCGAATTCCCATCCGTTGATGTAGAGCTCGAAGCGGTCGGTGAGCTCCGGATTTTCCCTGTTGCGCTTCGAAAGCGGCGATATGACCGTCGGATGGCCAAGGACGAACGTCGGCTGTATTAGCTTTTCTTCGACGTACTCTTCGAAAAAGAGCGGCATGATCTCAAAGCGCGACATCTTCGGCGTCACTTCGAGCCCGCGCAGCGCGGCCTGGCGGCGCGCCTCTTCGTCGGTTATATTCATGAAGTCTACGCCCGTTTCCTCGCTGACGAGCTCCGCCATCGTCGCGCGGCGGAAGGGCGGCGTCAGGTCTATCTCCGTCCCCTGATAATTTATCACGCGGCTGCCGAGCTCGTCGGCGCACGCGACGAGTATCTCTTCTGCAAGGTCCATCATGTCGGCGTAGTTGGCGTAGGCCCAGTAGACCTCCATCGACGTGAATTCCGGGTTATGGCGCTGGTCCATGCCCTCGTTGCGAAACTGCTGCCCTATCTCGTAGACGCGCCCGAGCATGCCGACGATGAGGCGCTTCAGGTGCAGCTCGGTAGCGATGCGCAGGTACATGTCTATATCGAGCGCGTTGTGGTGCGTGACGAAGGGGCGCGCGTTCGCTCCGCCGGCTATCGTCGAGAGTATCGGCGTCGCCACTTCCAGCGAGCCGTGCGCGTCGAGCACTCGGCGGAAGGTCTGTATTATCTTAGTGCGCCTGCGGAAGACCTCGCGCACTTCGGGGTTGGCGATAAGGTCCGCGTAACGGCGGCGGTAGCGCACCTCCATGTCCTTGAGGCCGTGATATTTTTCCGGCATCGGGCGCAGGGCCTTCGAAAGAAGCGTGTAGCCGCGGACGGAGAGCGTGAGCTCGCCGCGCTGCGTGCGGAAGGGGATTCCGACAATGCCGATGAAGTCGCCGGCGTCGACCCATTTTTTGAAGAAGTTGTAATCCTTTTCGCCGAGCACGTCGAACTGGAAGCAGAGCTGCAGGCGGTCGCGTTCGTCCTCGAAGGTCGCGAAGGCGGTCTTTCCATGTCGGCGCAGCACGATTATGCGCCCCGCGGTCTGAATCTCTTCCGTCGCCCACTCCTCAGGCTTCAGATAATCGAAATGCTCCCTTACGTAGCCGAGCGTCCGCTTCACTTCATAGCGATCCTGCTCGTAGGGGTCGTACCCCTCTTCGCTGCGCAGACGCAGCAGTTTATCTTTGCGCTGACGGAAAATTTCTTCCTCCGGCATCGTATTCTGTTCCTTTGCGTTGTTCTTCTGTTCCTCTGCCAACTTGATCACATCCTGCGTTAATTTAATTCAAAGACGCATCGGCGCCGTTAATCTCTTCTTCTTTTTCCCCGCCCTGCGGCGAACTTTCAAAACTGAATCCGGCAAGCAGCGCCTCCATTTCGCCCCAGCTCGCCGCCGCGGCTCCGGCCCTGCGCAGCCGCGGGGCCCCTTCGAAGCCCCTGAAAAGTGCGCCGAGCATCCTCCTCGCCGTCATAAGCGCTAGCCTTTCCCCCTCTGTTCCGCATATGCCTCCGCATAGCCTCAGCAGAAGCTCCTTCTGGGCTTCCGGCGAAGGACTTCGCAGCTCCTCCGGAACCTCCGCGCCGAGCGCCGCGAGCGTGCGCGGGATGAGCAGGGCGTCGCGAAGCGCTCCGCGGGCGGCGAGCGCCGCCGCACAGCCCCCGTCAAGATAGGCGGTAAGGTCCTCCGGCGCGTAGCAGTCGCCGCTGCCGCCTATCCGCCCGGGAAAGGCCCGCGCCGCTCCGCATACCTCCGCGCACGACGCTCTGCCTTCATACCTCTGCGCCGGCGTGCGCCCGTGGACGAATATGAAATCCGCTCCAGCTTCGAAGAGCCTCGCGCAGAAATCTTCGGTAGTATCGCCGGAATCCCTCGGTATAAGGCGCACCTTCGCCCACACCGGGATTCCGAATCGCTTAAGCCCCTTTACAATCGCCGCGGCCTCCCCGGCTTTTTCGAGCAGCTTCGCGCCGGCGCCCTTTTTCGTCACCTTCGGCATCGGGCAGGCCATGTTTACCTCGAGCGCGGCGAACTCTCTCATTTCCAGCGCTATCTCGGCGCCGGCGGAGAGGTCGTCCGCCGAGGAACCGAAAAGCTGCAGCGCGCAGGGAGCCTCGTCGTCGCCGCCGTAGAGCAGCTCCTTAGTCTTGCGCCCTTTGTATTTCAGCCCCAGCGCGCTCACCATCTCAGTGTGGACGAGCCCGGCTCCGAGGGCGCGGTGAAAGCGTCTAAAAGACGCGAAGGTTATGCCGGCGAGAGGCGCCAGCCATATCTGATTGTCGACCTCCACGCCGCCGACCATGCGCGGGAAGCCGGGCGGCGCGAAAAATCCCCTCCCGCTACTTTCCGGCACAGTTTCTCTCGTAGTAAATGCGCAGCCCGTCGAGCGTCAGCCATTGGTCGACGCTGTCGATGCAGCCGGAGTGCTTCGCGATTATCGGAGCGTGCCCGCCGGTCGCGACGACGCGGCACTTCGTACCGAGCTCTTTCGATATGCCCTCTATAACTTTCTCGACCATGCCGACAGTGCCGTAGACGATACCGGACTGTATAGCCTCTATAGTGTTCCCGCCTATGACGCTCGCGGGCGCCGCGAGCTCTATCTGGGGCAGTTTCGCGGTGCGCGCGAAGAGCGATTCCATGCCGAGTTCCATACCGGGCGCTATGACGCCGCCCACATACGCGCCCTCCTGCGATATGACGTCGAAGGTTATCGCGGTGCCGAGGTCGACGATTATCAGCGGGACCCCGTATTTTTCGATGCCGGAGACGGCGTTCAGCAGGCGGTCGGCCCCCAGCCCCGTCGGGTTTTTCATTTTGATTTTGAGCCCCGTGTCCATCCTCGTCGAGACCCTCAGGCAGTCGACGCCTATATATTCGCGCACGCCTTCGCGGAACGTCTCGTCGAGAGAGGGCACGACGCTGCCGAATACCGCGCCCTTTATATCCTCCTTCGCGATTCCGGCGGAGGACAAAAGCCCAAGAAGCATGAAGCCCACTTCGTCGGAAGTCTGCTTCTTAGACGTGAGACGCCACTCCTTCAAAAGTTCCCTGCCGTCGTAAATCCCCATTACCGTATTCGTGTTTCCAATGTCAAAGACGAGGAGCATCTACCTATACCTCCGCTCAGCCTCGGCGTCAATTTTAATATTTTACTACATCGTGGCCGAGTATAGCATAAAAAGCAGGAAAAATACGGAAAGCAGGAGTGCTCTTTGCAAACCTGAGCCGCACCTTAGCGCGCAGGCGGCGGAAAAAATAACGACGGAGGCGGAAAAAAGAGCGGGATTGAAAAGCGCCGCGCCGGAGAATAAAGAGGCACCGGCGTCGATAAAATTCTGAAGCGCTTCAAGGATGCTTTCCGATGCGGCCGACGCGATCCATGCGCCGGGCAGTTCAAACAAAGGAGGAATCGAAAGAATCAAAACAAGGGGAAAGATAACGCCGAAGGCCGGCACGAGGGCGGCGTTGAGCGCGAGCCCCGCAAGAGGCGCTTCGCCGAAAACCGAGGCGATAAACGGCGCCGTGACGAACCACAGCAGCACCGGCACGCATACCGCGCGGCAGAGGCTGGAGCGAAAGAGGGGCACTGATGCGGAAACGAAGAGCGCGCCGGCTACCGAGAGGCGCCAGCCGAGCGCGTAAAAGCTCCAGGGGTTGGCGAGCAGCAGCAACGCCGACGCGGCGCTCACGTTGTTGAAGGCGGAGGAGGGACGCCCGACCACGGCGGATAAAAGCATTATCTGTATCATCAGCGCGGAGCGCACGCCGCCGACCGGCAGTCCGGAAACAAGCAGGTAAAGCCATATCGACGCGGAGGCCGCGGCAAAGCGCAACATGCCGCGCAGCGGCAGAAGCGAGAGAATCAGCCCAGCGATTATCCACACGTGCAGCCCCGAGACCGCAAGCAGATGAGACGTTCCGGCGCGCTTGTGCAGCTCCTCGATCGCGGCGTCGTCCCTTCTGCCGACCGTGAAGGCGGCCATATAGGCCGACGTAAGCGGCGCCAGCCGCTCGTCGATAAGCTCGGCGAGCGCGGCGCGCCATCGCGCGATGCGCTTCGGCGGCGATATTTCCCTTATCTCGAAAAGGACTATCTTCTTGACGGCTCCGCGGGAGTGCCAGTAGCGTTCCTCGTCGAAGCCGCCATTCTTTTTCGCGCGCTTGAAATCGAAGAGAGCGCCGCGCAGATAGACGCCGCTGCCTTCGCGCGGCAAATAGTTCCCCCTCAGATAGCCGGCGAACCTTCCGTAGCTCGTGCCGATCAGCAGCGCGCTGTCGTATCTGCGCCTGCGGACGGAGAGCACGGAGCCGCGCGTCTCGACGCTCCCCGGCAGCACGGCCTTTCTGTTCATCAAATAAAGGGAATAACCACAGGCAAGAGAGGAAATGAGCATTACAGTCAAAAACACCGGAAAAAAGCCGCGGCGCGCCTCTCGCGTGCAAAGCATAAGCGCCGCCGCCGAAATCAGCAGGCCTGCGGCGGCCGCCGCAGGAGCGGCGAAAAATTCATCCAGATAAATCGAAAGGGCAAGGGAGAGAAGAATAAAAAAGGCCGGCGCCTCGGAGAGAGGCGACCGCGGCGGGCTTGCGGAAAACGCCGTGCTTTGGATATTTTCCGTGGACTCTCCTTCAGTTTCCAACCGTGATCTGATCCTTTATCATCTCATATCTCTTCGCGCCGATGCCGCCGATGTTCATAACGTCCTCCACCCTGGCGAATTTCCCGTTTTTCGTTCTGTAGTCGATTATCATTTGGGCAGTTTTCTCGCCGACGCCGTTTATCGTTCTGAGCTCCGACTTGCCTGCCGTGTTAATATTCACCTTCACGGCGGCGATTGCCTGCCGCTGTGAGCCGTAGCTCTGCGCGGGAGCCGCGGCGCTCTGGCTCTGAAGCTCTCCCTTGCGCAGGAACTTCACGTGCTCGCCGTCCTCAAGTTTCGCGGCCAAATTCACGGCCTCCCGGTCGGCGCCGTCGGCAAAGCCGCCGGCCGCGGAGAGCGCCTCGTAGACGCGCGCGCCCGGCGAGACCTCGTAGACCCCAGGCCTTTTTACCGCGCCCGTAACGTAGACCATCCAGCGAGATTCGCCTTCGCCGCCGGCGGAGATAGACTTGACGCGCCGCGGCTCGCTCCTCTCGGCCTCCTGCGGAGGCGTGACTTTAAGAGGCTCTTCCATCTCCGGCGGCGACGATTGCCCGGCAGTCTCCCTTCCGAACTGCCCTTTGAAGGTCGAGAGCAGCACAAAGGCGAGCGCGAAACATAAAACGCCGGCCGCTACGAAGACTTTTCCCGAATTGCGCCGGTCCATCGATTTAGATCCTTTCTCCTTCGAGCGACCAGTGGCTCGCGCGCGTGACGCGCACCGCTATTACCCTGCCGAAGTCGCTCTCGTCGCCGTCGAGAATCACGACCTTGTCGCTCATCGTGCGTCCCTGAATCTTTCCTTCGCCGCGCGGCGCGAAGCCATCCGCCAAAATCTCGAAACACGAGCCGACATAGCGCTCGTTCGCCTCCTTAGCTATCCGCGACTGCAACGCGTTTATCTCGTTGAGGCGCTCCGCTTTCACTCTGTCATCTATCTGCCGTTCCATAATCGCGGCGCGCGTCCCCTCGCGCGGAGAATAGGCCGCCGTGTGAACTATGTCGAATCTCGCCTCTTTGAGCAGGTTATATGAATCGCGGAACTCTTCGTCCGTTTCCCCCGGGAAGCCGACGATAAGATCCGTCGTCAGGCTGACGTCGGGCAGCGCGGCGCGGATTCTTTCGATCAGCGCGAGGTACTGCTCAGACGTGTAGCCGCGGTTCATCTCATGAAGAATCCTGTCGTTGCCGGATTGTACCGGTAGATTTATCGCACGGCATATATCCGCCCTCTCCGCCATCACTTCAAGTATATCCTCGTCGAAATCCTTCGGGTGCGACGTCGCGAAGCGCAGGCGCAGGAGCCCCTGCTGCCCGGCGGCCGCGCTTAGCAGCGACGAAAAGCGGCTGCCGTCCCCCAGGTCCTTGCCGTAAGCGTCCACGTTCTGCCCGAGCAGCGTGATCTCCTTCGCCCCGCCGTCGATAAGGGCGCGCGTCTCGGCGAGTATCTCCGACGAAGCGCGCGACTGAAGCCGTCCGCGCACATAGGGGACGATGCAGTAAGAGCAGAAGCGGTCGCAGCCGTAGCTGATCGTCACATAAGCTTTGAAGGGGTTGCTCCGCGCTGTCGGCGCGACCTCAAGGTCCGTGAGGGCCCGCGGGTCGTCGTCCATGAAAAAGCGCGGCGGCCTCTCCGGCGAAAGTTCCGTCGCCGCCTGAGGCACGAGGCCGAGATGCCGCGGCCCGGCGACGAGGCGCACGCAGGAAAATTTCTTCGCCACTCCGCGTCCTATCCTCTGGGCCATGCAGCCGACCAGGACGACGGCCGGCGACCTCTTCCTCCTATAGAGCGAATCGTAGCGCCCGATCTCGCTCGCGGCCTTTTGCTCCGCCTTCTCGCGTATGCTGCACGTCACCAGGATGACGACATCCGCGTCGGCGTCGGACGTTTCCTCCCACCCGTTGTGCAGCATCGCCGTGCGCAGTCGGTCGCCGTCGTAAGAATTCATCTGGCATCCAAATACCCTGATTGCAAATCTATGCAAAAACATATCTCCTTCAGCTTCTTTCTGCCGCTATTATATGTGATTATCCCGTTATCGCCAAACGCCGCGGCAAGAGTTATACTAACACAAATGAAAAACATCGGAGGCATTTTGATGAAGATGAGAAAAATTATCGCAGCGGCCGCCGCGACGGCGCTGCTCAGCGCCGGGGCCCCAGCGGCCGCCGCGCTGCCCGACATAGAAGGCTGGCGGAACGGCGAGATTCGCGAGACGAAGTTGGAAGCGATCTCCGGCAGCAAGGGAACGTGGACCGAACGCGACTACCGCACTAGCGGCGGCGCGCGCCTTCACGCGGTGCTGATGCAGGGAGCCGGCCCCAAGGGCTGGGAGATAACGCAGACGAACGCCGAAGACGGCGAAATATCCGGCGGTGAAAGCGCCGAAAACCTGACTATCGCAGGCCGTCCCGCTCTGCTCGAATTCCGCCCCGTCCTCGGCCGCAGCATAACAGTCAAACTCGACGCCGAAAACGTCCTGACGCTCGAATCGAAAAACGCCGAAAAAGAAGAAATCATCGCAGCCGCAGAGATCATCGTGAAAAAAATGAGATAGCAGTGGAAAGAGCGCAATCGCCTTCATCAGGACCGGCCTCGTTATGAGAGAAATGGCTTTTCTACTTTCGGCAACAGAAAGAGGCCATTGCGTTTACCACTGTGAGTCGGACCTCGTCATACATAGCTTCGAGCCTACCGCGCAGGCTGCCCTTTGTCTCAAAAGGCGGGGTAAAAGATCCCTTCGGCACGAACAGATGCTTTGCCGTAAAGTCAGTCCTTCTCTTTTCTCCGCTGACGTAAAAACAGCCGCCGAACAATCCGCCCTTTTTAAGCACACGGAAAGTCTCACGGTATGCGGCTTCTTTGTCGGGGAATGCGTGAAAACCGTTCAGGGAAAGGACTATATCAAAGACTTCGTCCTCAAACGGCAGTTCCCCGACGTCACCCTGCACGAAGCGGACATTGCTCACGCCTATCGCCTCCGCTCTCCTTTCGGCATTCCTCATCATGTCCGGCGAATAGTCAAGGCAGGTTATATCCGCGCTGGAAAGCCCTTTATAGACGGGTATAGTCAGCACGCCGGTGCCGACCGGGACCTCGAGCATTTTCCCCGAAAAGTCGTCCGGCACGCATGAAAGCGCCGCTCTTATCCATTCAGCATTGGTCTCTTTATTAAACCCCCACATCAATCTGCTCATAAGTTTTCCAGACAGAGTAGAATAGGTAATATAACCGTCATATATATTGGCAAAGTCGCCGCCCAGCTCTTTATATGCTTCTCTGATCTGTTCTTGTCTTTCCATACCGTCACGCTCCTTTTGGTTAGCAATAGCTAACTCTATAAAACTTGTAACACGTCTGCATTTTTTTGTCAATGCCGGGGGCGCTTTTTGAAAAAGGTTTTGAGAAAGGCTTTTGAGAAGTCTTTCGCAGAACTGCTCGCAGACATTAAAGCTGAAAACAGCCAGGCGGCGATACTTGTCTATTTATAGATGCCGGTCGTCCGCAACAGATTGAAAATTAAAAGTAAAAAAAAAGAGAGGAAGGACTTCCATCCTTCCTCTCATTCAAATTACACCGGCGCCGACCTGCTCTCCCACGGATACCCTCCGCAGTACCATCGGCGATGGGGCGCTTAACTGCCGGGTTCGGCATGGGACCGGGTGTCTCCGCCCCTCCATTGGCACCGGAAGCTTATATGCCTTATGCTTTAAGGCTTATAAAGGATTTATGAGGTTAAGGCCTCGGCGTATTAGTACCGGTCGGCTCAAAGGGCGTTACCCTCTTACACTCCCGGCCTATCTATCCGGTCGTCTTCCGGACGCCTTACTTCCTATTACAGAATCAGGTATCTCATCTCGGGGACGGCTTCCCGCTTAGATGCCTTCAGCGGTTATCCTGACCGAACTTGGCTACCCAGCTTCTGCCCCTGGCGGAACAACTGGTTCACTAGCGGTTCGTCTATCCCGGTCCTCTCGTACTAAGGACGGCTCCCCTCAAATACCTTGCGCCCACAGTGGATAGGGACCGAACTGTCTCACGACGTTCTGAACCCAGCTCACGTACCGCTTTAATGGGCGAACAGACCAACCCTTGGGACCTGCTTCAGCCCCAGGATGCGATGAGCCGACATCGAGGTGCCAAACGCCGCCGTCGATAGGAACTCTCGGGCGGCATCAGCCTGTTATCCCCGGGGTAGCTTTTATCCGATGAGCGATGGCCTTTCCACTCAGGACCACCGGATCACTAGGACCAACTTTCGTTTCTGTTCGATCTGTCGATCTCTCAGTTAGGCCACCTTATACCCTTACGCTCTTTGGGTGTTTTCCATTCACCCTGAGGTGACTTTCGCGCGCCTCCGTTACTCTTTGGGAGGCGACCGCCCCAGTCAAACTGCCCGCCTGACAATGTCCGGCTCTATGTTTCAATAGCAGCCGTTAGAATCTCAGCACGGCAAGGGTGGTATTCCAACGGCGCCTCCGAAACAACTGACGTCAT
>NZ_JMKI01000009.1 GCF_000712295.1 Synergistes jonesii
CTGATGGACAATGCAGCGCTGGATTTCGGCCTTGGGATATACGGCGCTTATCGCATCTGCAAAGCCTGTCAGGCCGTCGACGGAGATAATGAAAATATCTTCGGTGCCGCGATTACGGATCTCGTTAAGGACACCGACCCAGTACTTGGCGCTCTCATTTCCGCCGACCCACAGGCCAAGGACTTCACGATGCCCGTCCAGTCTTGTCCCAATAGCAACATAAACGGCTTTCTTGACGGTTCGGCCGTCCTGCCTCACATTGAAATGCACGGCGTCCATAAAGACGACTGCATACTTTTTGGCCAGCGGCCGGTTCTGCCATTCTTTGGCAATCGGCAGAATTCGATCCGTCATTCGCGAAATCATTTCAGCAGAGGCATCCACACCGTAGATAGACTGCAGGTGAGCCGAGATATCCCGGGTCGTCATGCCTTTTGCATACATGGACAGGACCTGATCCTCTATATTTGAGATATCGGTCTGGTTCTTTTTGACTGACTGCGGTTCGAAGTCACCCTTGCGGTCTCTGGGGACGTCGATCGGGATATCTCCGGCCGAAGAGGTGACTGTTTTAGGGCTGTAGCCGTTGCGGCTGTCATCTGTATGCTTGTTCTTGTAGTCATATTTGCTGTAACCGAGATGGTCATCCATCTCGGCTTCCAGCATCTGCTGGATCGTATCTCCGAGAAGATCCCTCAGCATAGCCTGTACGTCCTGGGCGTCTTCCGGTTTGTAGTGGGAAAGGAGACTCTGAATAAGCGCTTTTCTTTCCGGTGTCAGTTTTCTCTGTCTTGCCATAAAAATATCCTCCTGGATTGAATTTATCTTAACACCAATCCAGGAGGCTTGCTTTCTTCTCTATGGAGTTTACACAGAATTTGTTATACTCTCAGTAAACAAGCAACAGGGAAAGGGTTGTTAGAACATTTTTCCCTTAGCCCCTTAGCGTAACACCCCAGCTCGTTTATCGGGTTAAGCGAAGACGCCGTTCGCGCGGCGAGCCCTCCGCCGCCGTGCTTGAAATCGTCATTGAAGGGCATAAAAGAGGGATACCGGGGCTGCCGGTATCCCTGCACGTCGATGGCCTGACATTTATAATTTGGCGACCCTGACCGGAATTGAACCGATGACCTACTGCTTAGGAGGCAGTCGCTCTATCCAGCTGAGCTACAGGGCCAACCGCACGAACATCAGTTTATCACTACTTGATATATCCGCGCAATGTTTTTCCCGAAATTCGCTACGGTTTGATCGGCGCGGTCTTCTCTTTGCCGTCGGCCGTGAAGGTTATCTTCACCACCGCGTCGGCTTCCGAGCGTTTCGTCATGTACGCCGCCATCTGCTCCACGCTTACCTGAGCCGTGTTGCTGCCGTCGACGCGCTTCAGCACGCTTCCCTCCTTCAGCCCGGCGTAGGCCGCCGCCGTCGCCGGGGCGACGCTCTTGACTATCATGCAGCCGTCGGAGGCGCGCGCCTCTTCCGAGACGGTGAAGCCCATCAGCTTCGCAGCGCTTCTCTGCTGCGGAACGCTCTGAGCGGGAAGGGGCGCGTCGTCGTACTGCGCGCTCCTGCTCTCCGATACACCGTAGTAGGGTGCCTCCACGTCGACCGTGACGCGCCGCTCGTTCCTGTCCAACGTGTAGGTTATCGTCAGGTCCTGCTGGAAGCCAGCGACCTTGAGCACTCCGACCGGCGCGCCCGCGTCGAGGAAGGTCGCCTGCCTTTGCTGCTGCCAGGAGTCGTTAAGCTCCTTCAGCGCGCCGTCCGGGCCGTCACGTTTGATTATCTGCACTGCGCGCTCCGTCTGCTCTTCGGCGATATTCTCCGCCGCCCTTTTGACTTCGTCCGCCCTGCTTTCCTGCGCCGGCACGCTCGTTTCGGGGCGCGCCTGCGCCTGGCCGCTTATTATAGTTCCGACGATAAGCCCGATGAGCCCGCTGAGCCACGGCGAATCCCAGTCGCGATCCCTGTGACGGCGCGGCAGGCGCGTTCCCCACCAGCCGCCCCATCCCGGCGCGTAACCCGGGTTTTGCCACGGAGGCATCCCGCCGGGGCCCGGGCGTCGGCCGCTCTGAGGCCACTGTCGAGGGACGCCCTGTCCCGGGGCTCCCTGCGGGCCGTTCCAAGGTCCCTGAGGCCTTGCCGGCCTCGCTCCTTCCTGCGGCCCATGAGGGCCTCTCTGTCCTGCTCCCGACTGTGGGCCGCTCTGCGCGCCAGACCCCGGCCCTGGAGGGGGCGGCCCCTGCGGCGGCCTACGCATAGCGCTTCCGCCGCCCTGTACGGGCGGCCCTTCCTGCCGCGGGCCCTGAGGCTCGGCTGCCGCCGCTGAAGCGATCATCATGACCGCGAGCAGCGCGGATATAATTTTTTTCATTTCGTCTCTCTCCCTTCTTTTCCGTTATCTATCGGCTGCCGTATGAAGCGGTCAGCCTGCCGAAGTATTCGAGATTTTCAGTCGCGTTGCCGCGCGCTATGCCGACGAAGAGCGTGACCTTATAGGTTTTGAAGAGCGCCGCCTGGTAGATGAGCTTTTGTCCCTCTCCAGAGCCGGCGTAAGCCACAGTCACGATCGCCGGGACGCCGTTTAGCATTTCGTCCCTCTGCGAGATTATTTCGAGCTCAGCGCCAGGCTCTATTTCCGACAGACGTTCTTTAACGAACGCGTCGCGCCGCTCACGCGTGTAGCAGCTTGCCGCTTCGCTTGAGATCACGTAAAGGGCTTTGTCCTCCGCCTCTGTGGGGATTTTCCCATCCTTTGTGAGTATCAGCGAATCGCCGCGGAAGTCCGCGACGCAAAAGGGCGTTTCCGAAACGTCGACCACGGGCGCCGCCTCTGACGGAGCTTCTTCGCTTTCGCCGCGCTGCCACCAAGCGCTTTTTATTATTTCGAGGGCGGTCTGCGAGGCGTTTGCGTCCTTCGCGCTGTAAAGCGCGCTTATCAGCCACGTAGTATCGCCGCGCTCGACTATCAGCACCCATTTGCCGACGGTCGTCCTGCCGCCGAGCTGGAATATTTTAAGAAGCTCCGCGCGATCCCCGTTCCAGATAAAGGAGGAGTGCGACTTGACCTCCATTTTCTTTTCCCTTAGGCAGTCGTTTTTTATCTCCTCGATCAGCTTTCCGCACGGGATGCGCAGCAGTGAAGCTTCAAGCGCGATCTTTTTGTTCTTATCCGCCGCGCCGCTCTCCGTCTTTACAAAATTGCAGCCCGCCTTCGGCGCCACCGCAACGGGGATATCGAATATGTTCTTATGCAGCGGCGTTCTTTCCACGTCTATGACCTTCGGCGTCTCCGCGGCGATCGCCGGGAGCGCGAAAAACGACAGCAGCAGGAGCGCCGCGAGCGCCCTTGCGTTGTTATTCATCCGCCCCGCCGCCGGGCAGTGCGTTCTTGAGCATATCTGGTACGCCGCGTGGCAGTATTTTTCTCAGGAAATCGCCTATAACGCCCTTCACGGCCCCGCTCTGGGCCGTCTCCTTGAGGTTCTGCGCGTATTCTTTCGCCTCGTCGGTGCCCAGCGCTTCAAGCGCCTCTATCTCTTTTTTCGCCGCGCCGTAGTTCTTTTCCTCGATAAAGATCTTTCCCAGCTCGTACTTCGCCTCGGCGTCGGCCGGATCGGCTTCTTCGGCCTTCTGTAGGCTCGCCTTCGCCTTTTCCGCCTCTCCGAGCGCGTACTGCGCCCTCGCCAGATTCAGCAGCGTC
The DNA here is from genome assembly GCF_000712295.1 of Synergistes jonesii. Classification (NCBI taxonomy): domain Bacteria; kingdom Thermotogati; phylum Synergistota; class Synergistia; order Synergistales; family Synergistaceae; genus Synergistes; species Synergistes jonesii. Next base: position 3,704 of record NZ_JMKI01000009.1, read on the forward strand.
GGCGCGTCCGGGCGGAGCGAATATTTCGCCGCCCTTTCGAGGTGCTCGGCCGCCGCTGGGAAATCGCCCTCGGCGAAGGCCGCGAGCCCCTTCTCTGTGCTGCGCCTTTTGAGTGTTTCCACGACGAGCAGCGCCGTGCCCGCCATCGCCGCTATCGCTATGAGCGCCACCAGTATAGTCGTCGTTCCGCCCCTGTTTTTTTTCATATCCTATCCCTTCTTTTCACAGCTGCAGCGACGGGCTCCAGTTGTAGCGGCAGAGCCTCAGCCGCCCGCAGGCTTCCTCGGCGACGTGGATCCCGCAGTAATCCTGCGGGAAGAAAAACATATCGTTCAGGTCGAAGTCGAAATAGTATGCCGCGATGCTCCAGATGGCCGCGCCGTGCGCTACGATCAGTATGTTGCCGCTCTCGTGCGAGGAAATTATCTTTTTGAACGCCGGCACCGTGCGCCCCTGCAGCTCGAAGAAGCTCTCGCCGCCCGGCGGCGCCGTCTCGGCGAACTTTACGCCGCGCGCCTCGTATATCTCTTTGAATTCTTCGCGCACCTCGTCGTAGCCCTTGCCCTCCCATTCGCCGAGATTTATCTCGCGCAAGGATCTCTCGGCCGCAGGCTCGAGGTACGGCGCCACGAGCGCCGCCGTCTGCACAGCGCGCGTCATGCCGCTCGTGTAAAGGTAATCGAACTTTATTCTGCCGGAGAGGTACGAGCCTACTTCCTTCGCGGCGGCGGCTCCGGCGGCGCAGAGCGGGTAATCCGTCTGTCCGTAATATATCCTTCCGTCGCCGGGCAATTCCGGCTTTGCGTGCCTCATAAGAAAAATTCTTTTTTTCTCCGCCATCTTATGCTCCTTCTGCTTTCCTTCTTCAACACATTTTAGCACCACCTTGTGTGTTTTTTATGAGCGGATGAAAAAGCGGGAGGCCCCGCTGAAACGCAGGGCCCTCCCGCAGAGAAGCGCTCCGCCGGCAGGGCGGAAATTCTTTCTTCGTATTTTTAGAACTTCTGGAACATCGCGGCCTTCGCGCCGCAGATCGGACAGGGCTCTTCGGTTTTGCCCTTGTGGATATAGCCGCAGACGGGGCATAGGTAATAATCTTCCGTTCCGTCCATATCCGTGAGGGCGTCCCTGTATAGCCGCGCGTGGACCTTTTCAGCCTCGTTTGCGCTGTGGAAGACGCGCGCGGCTGCGGCGTTGCCCTCCGCCTTCGCCTGCTCGATCATATCCGGATACATCTCGGTGAATTCATAAGTCTCTCCGCCGATGGCGGCTTTGAGATTTTCCTCCGTCGTGCCCACTCCGCCGTTAGCCTTGAATTCGGCGAACGCGTGAATCTGCTCGGCTGCGGCGGCCGCGCGGAAAAGCTTCGCCGCGCCTACATGCCCCTCTTTTTCCGCCTTCTCCGCGAACATGAGATATTTACGGTTAGCCTGTGATTCTCCCGCGAACGCCGTTGCCAGATTTTCTTTTGTAGTTGCCATGATCGATTTTCCCCCTTGATTTATCTTCCAGTCCCGCTCTTGTTCCATTAGCCAGACGTCTTATTTAAAACGATTTTAGTTTATACGAATCATTATTTTTTGTCAAGTTCATTTTTACGCCGGAGGCCGCTTTAAAGAGAATCAATATTCCGTCCCGGCTCTCCCGTCGAGCCCTTTGCGGAACGGATGCTTTATCTCTTTCATCTCCGTGACGTAATCCGCCATCTCGATGTAGTCCTGCGGCGCGTTGCGTCCCGTCAGCACCACTTCGGTCCTCGGCGATTTGCGCCTGAGGATGTCTACGACTTTATTTGAGTCTACCAGCCCCATGTCGGAGGCGACGTTTATCTCGTCCAGCACTACGAGGTCATAATCTCCCGACGTGATGAATTCTTCGGCCAGCCCTATGCCGCGCGCCGCTTCGGCGTAGTCCTCTTCGTTCTCTTCTCCCCTGAATATGCAGACGTCGCGTCCCGTATGGATCAGCGTCAGCCCAGGAAGGTGCTTCACGCCTTCGAGCTCGCCGTAGACGCAGCTCCCCTTCATGAACTGCACTATCGCTGTTTTCGCGCCGTGTCCGCAGGCGCGCACAGCAAGGCCGAAGGCCGCCGTGGTCTTGCCCTTGCCGTTTCCGGTGTAGACGTGTATAAGCCCCTTTGTCCCAAACATTTCCATGCACCTCCTGTTTTATTTTTTGTGTCGAGCGACAAAATCTTCGATCAGCCTCGCCGAGATGCTGACCCCCCTATAGTAGTCCGGTATCTCGTCCGGCGCGAACCAGCGGACGTCAGTCACTTCGCTTTTGTCTGGGCATATTTCGCCGCTTTCCCACTCGGCGGTGAAGCCGAGCATCAGCGAGCGCGGGAACGGCCACGGCTGGCTGGCGAAATATTTTATGTTTTTCACGCTGATGTTAGATTCCTCTCGCACCTCGCGCCCTACGCAGCTTTCGAGGTTTTCGCCGGGCTCGACGAAGCCGGCCAAGACGCTGTAGCGCCCCGCGGGGAAGTTCACGCCGTGCCCGAGCAATATTTTCCCTTCCTTCTCGACGCGGACGATTATCGCCGGAGAGATGACCGGATAAAAAAGCTCGCCGCACTTCGTGCAACGCATCGCGCACTCCTCCGCGTCGAACGCGTTTTCGGCGCCGCAGCGCCCGCAGTATTTATGCAGCCGCTGCCAGTCCATTATATGGAACGCCTTGCCGATGCGGAAGAACTGTTCCTCGCCGACCGCCGTCCAGCAGCCCCGCCTCTCGAACGCCGCGAAACCCCGCGGCAGCGGCGCCTCCTCGCGAAGCTCGCCCCAGCTGTCGCGCGTTTCGCCGTATTTGTCGACGAGCCCGCTGTTCACGAAAAATTTTTCCAGCGGCGCCGCCTCGCCGCTTTGCGGCACCGCGCCGTTCTTTAGCAGGATGACCCTCCCGCGCTGAAATATATAACAAAAAGACATCCGCGCGCCCTCTTTCACAAATTCGTCAGCAACTTCCTTTATTTTACTGGACTAACGGCAAAAATAACACTATTATTTATACGCTATATCAAAAATTTCAGGAGGGATTTGCAGTGATCGAGAAACTGGAAAATGTTACCGCAATGACGAAGGCCAACGTGTACTTCGACGGAAAAGTCGTCAGCCACACGGTCTATATGCCCAACGGCGACCGCAAGACGCTCGGGCTCTTCCTCCCCGGCGAATATGAGTTCGGGACCGCGGACGCGGAAATAATGGACATCACGGAGGGTGTGTGCCAGGTCCTGCTTCCCGGCGAAAAGGAGTGGAAGGATATAAAGGCGGGGGAGACCTTCAATCTTCCGGCGAACGACAAATACGGCTTCCGCTGCTACGTCCCGGTGCAGTATCTCTGCTCATATATCAAAGCCAAAGCGTAGAACGCCGCTCAAACGATAAAAAAGCTCCGCGGCGGAAGGCTGCTTCCCGTCGCGGGATTTTCGCCCGTCCGCGGCGCTATATATTTTCGGCGACGAGCCTGATTATTTCTCTCGCCGCGTTCGGCCTTGCGAGCTTCTTCGCCGCCGCTCGCATTTGTTGCGCGTCTCCGTTCGAGAGGATCGCGCCGACGCTCTCGGCGGTGAGCTCCGCCCTCGGCAGATACCGAGCCGCGCCGTTCTCCGTCAAATACGATAGATTCAATTCCTCCTGTCCCGGCACGGGGTCGATCAGCAACATCGGCAGCGCCGCGCAGAGAGCCTCGGAAGAGGAGAGCCCGCCGGGCTTCATGACGGCTGCGTCGGCCGCCGCGTAATAATCCTCCATGTTAGGGACGAAGCCCTCGACGCGCACGTTTTCCTTATAGTGGAAATAAGCCCTCATTTCGGCGTACAGCCCGTCGTTGTTCCCGCATATCGCCGCCGTGATCGTGTCGCGCAGCTGAGCGAGGGATTTTACCGCCGCAAAGACGGAACCCGCGCCTATGCCGCCGCCGCTCGCCAGGACGACGCGCGCCTCAGGCGGCAGAGAGAGCTTAGCGCGCGCTTCCTCCCTTGACGGAAGCCTCGAATACTTAAGCGCCACGGGCACTCCGGTGCAGGCGGCGTTCAGAATCCCCTCGTCCGTCCGCTGCCGCAGCGCGCGCGCGCTTCCTGCGAAGGAGAGCGCGAAGGCCGCGCTCCGCTGGAAGCGGTGGCTTGCAAAATCCGTGTCGGCGCAGTAAACGGGCATCCTGCCGCGCATCCTTTCCGCGAACGGCGCCGCGCCGAAATAATGCGTGAAAACGACGGCTTCGACGCCCTTCGCAGTCATCTCTCTCTCTATCCGCGGCAGATAAACGCTGCAGAGCCAGTCGTGAACTCTGTCAGATATCTCGGCTTGGACGCCGGCGCGGTCCGAGCCCCAATACATGGCGCCCCACAGCCGCGGAGCGTGCCGCGCCATCGCCACGTAGCCGCGCGAAACGGTAAACTTGAGCCACGAGGGAATGACGTCCAGAATATCGCGGCATATCACGCGCCCGTGCGGGCTGCGCTCGCGGAACGCCTCGCAGATGGCGAGCGCGGCCGCCCTGTGCCCCGTCCCCTCCGAGGCGTATATCACGCCGAGCGAATTCAACCTGCCCATTCGCAGCTGCCGCGCGGGATTCCTGATAGGGACGCCGCGCGCGGACTCAACCCTTCCACTTGAGCAGGTCGCCGAGCGTCACCTTCGGCGCCGCGCTGCGCTCCTTTTCGACCTTTATCGCCGCGACGATCGAATCGCGCATCTGCTCCTGCGTGTAATTGCGCGGAAAATAGAGCGCTGAGGCGTCGCCGTGCCCCCCGCCGCGGACCTTTTTCCCGTCTTTCAGCAGAGCGAGGACCCGTCCGGCCAACCCGTCGCGGCTCCTCATCGAGACAGCCCAGTCTCCGCTCATGCGCTTTGCCGCGACGGCCGCGACCAGCGGCGGATTATCGTCGCGGTCGAGCAACAGGCCGCAGAAATCGGAGACGTCGCCGTATTCGAGCACGCCGTCGCATACGAAGGAAAGGTCGTTCCCGACGCGCCAGATACGCTCCTTGGCCTCGGCGAAGCGCGCCTCCTGCCGTTCCGTGAACTCGGAAGCGCCGTCGAATTCGGCCTGGGTCATCTTCGCGTCGGGATTCGCCGCGAGGCGCGCGAAAACGCTCCAGTGCCCGCACATCGTTACTAGCGCCTGCCAGAGGCGGCTTTCGGGAATCTCCCCGAGCCAGAGGTCGCGGTCGTTCGCAATTCTTACGATCGGCTCGAGCGCCGCGAGGACGTCCCGCGTGCGCGCTCCCTTCGCATTGGCGCTGAGCCAGCGCCAATAGACGAGCGCGCCGCAGTAGCCGGTGTCTATTTCGGCCCATTTGCGGCCGCCGTACCTTTCGAAGGTACTTTTGTGGTGGTCAAAAAGGAATGGCGGGCGCGTTTCATCCCAGCTCCTGTCGATGGCGTCGACCGTCTCCTCGCGCTGACAGAAAAGGTCGAGCACTAAAAGCTCGCCGCCCGCCGCCATCGCCTCGGAGATCAGCGAATCCACCTCGCCGTAGCCGGTCAGGGAAACGCGCGCGAGCCCGGCCGGGCCGTTCACATGCCAAGCCAGCGCCGCCGCCGCGACTCCGTCCAGATCGGTATGGCTTATTATATTAAGAAGAGAAGTCCTCATCATATCCCCCCGCTTTTCGTAAATAATATCTCACAAAATAACGGGTGTAAATGAAATAAAACGGGCGGCTTGCGCCTCTGTCCGCGTAAGGCCGCCAGCCCGGCCGATTCACGCGTTTTTATTTTTGCTCCTCGCCGGCGCTTTTATATCATCGGCGAGCGGCGCCGTATATTCGTATCTGTCAAACTCTCCCTCATAGCCGCACTCCCCGCAGCGCGGCGAATTCGTTATCAAAAGCGGATAAAATTCCGCGGGCCCGTCCTCCGTATCGTCCATCAGCATCTCCGTGCACTCCTTGCAATAGTACGCCGGTTCCTCGTCATAAACGGTGGCGGCGTTGATATAATCCGCTTTTTTCCCGCATTTCAGACAGCTGTGCTCCGGCGGGATGTTTCTCGCCAGCAGGCGTATCGCGCCGCGCTGCTTCGGCCTCGTCGTTTCGCTTTCGACAACGAGCTTCAACTCCGTCGTCGTGCCGAAGTCATATCTGTGATAAAAAATTTCTCCTACATCAAGCTCCGCAATTATACGTCCCTTGCCCAGGATGTCCGCAGGTGTGGAAAATTCGCTCAAATGACCGCAGCATTCGAGCCATATATTTCTTAAAAAATTATCGAGGGAGGAAAGTTTCTTATCGAGCGCTATGTCAAAGTATATCCAGTAATTCGGCGCCTCAGCCCCTTCGGCTCTTATCAGGTAACACCTTTCGGCGCCGGAGCCGACGTATTCGGCATGTTTCTCAAGCAGATGTCTCTTCATCGCCCTCTTCCCAATGACATCGCCGCAGATGTAACAGTTTCCTTTGCTCAAATTGCGCATGACGCCACCTCCTGCTGAAAAATTTTCTCCTGACATGATTATATTACTGTGGTCGTCTTTCACAAAGACAAATGCGACGGCCGATCAGCCGATGAAAAATATAGAGGAGACCCCGCGCGGGATCTCCTCTGAGAATAATTTTTCTTATCTTTCCATTTTAATTTATATCAGCGAGAATATGTAAAAGCGCCATCTGGGTTTTATTGCAAAAAACGGTCGAATTTAGCCGGCAGCCTCTTCCATCTCGGACCTTTTATAAGTTAACAGGGAAACGAGAATTATGACCGCCGTCGTTATCAAGAAGGACGATGTTCCCTGGTGCAGTCCGAAAAGCGGTTTGCCGCCGTTGTACCATATAAAAGTTACCAGTGTTCCAGATATGACGCCGGCCAGGATCGCTTGATGCGTTGTCTTTTCCCAGTATATAGAGAGCATTAGTCCGGGGCCAAAGGAAGCACAGAGGCCAGCCCACGCGAGCTGATTAAGGCTGAAAACTGAATCAACCTTGAGAAAAGCAAGGACGAGGGCGACGGCACCAAAGACAAATGTACAAGCCTGACTAAATTTCTTATAGAATCCTTCGCTGAGCGGCTTTTTCTTGAAGAGCCCTTTTCTTAAAACGTTGACGGAAAGTTCTGCCGTCCCTTGGAGAAGCAGCGAGGAATTTGTCGACATTATCGCGGCAAATACCGCCGCTAACATAAGCCCGCCGATGAAGTTTGAGAAGAAGGAGTTTATGAATGTTGGAGTACATAGCTCAGCATCTTCCAATGTCGGGAAAAGTATTCTACAGCTAAGTCCTAGAAGCAGTGGAAAATACTGCCTTATGCTGTTGAATACAACTGCTATGACTGCCGCCCCAGGAATCTTTTCTTTCGATTCAATGGCAATAAATTTCTGTAATCCTTGTGGCTGTCCTAAAAAACCTATGGCTACGCCGAACCACAGCCACAACGCAGCGAATAGCGGCCAGCCAACCTTCCCACCACTCCATGAAACGAGAATTGGGTTGATTGCGTGCAGTTTTTCAAAGAACGCTCCTAATCCGCCTATGTGGACTATCGCCGCTATTGGCATCACTAAGCACATAGCGACCATTAACATTCCCTGGAAGGCCTCTGCCCAATAGGCGGCGGTTACTCCTCCGGCCATGACGTAGAGTATGACGAGAAAAGACGAGGCGAGAATGGCGGTTGTATAGTCCAGGTTCAAGACAATGGCGGTTTTGCCTGCCGCTATTATGTTGCTGCCCAGGTAGGCAAACATAAATATTGTAACAGCAGTGCCACTTAGTAATCTGATCAAGCCCGTCGGATCGCCGCGCATCGTAGAAAGCAAATCTACTGCCGTCATAGAGTTATACTTACTTGAGAGTTCCTTGATCTTAGGAGCCAAAAAACGCCAACAAAGGAAATCAAAAATCGGCGCCAATATAGCTTGATACATAGCGAGGAAGCCCATCGCGTAGCCAAGCGCGACAAGGCCGATGAAGGCGTATCCGCTTGCAAGTGTGGATGCGGCTGCAAAACCGGTTACTATGCTGCCGAACCCTTTACCTACAATATAATCGCTTTGACTTTCCATAGTCCGCAGTTTCGTTGAGGCTACGCTTATACCTACAACAATGATGAAGTAGCTGGCCAATCCGAATATAACACCGTTCATGAGTATTTCCCTCCTAAATATCAAAAACTACAATTTCGATTTCTTTGATTTACTCAAAAAAAACCAGACAAGGACGCATGCTGGAGCTATAAGTGGTCCAATAAAAAATACAAAGATTTCTCCAAAACCAATATATTCCATTTTCCTTCCTCCTCGTATAATTAAGATTAATTAAGTAAGTCCTTTAGTTACCTTATTGCAAAATAGGAACCGGCAGCAGTAGACAATAATGCCCGCTTTTTCTTAAATCAAAGAACATCTAATTTAATCGATAGATAGTGTCAGCTGGGATTTTCCGCAACAGGTTATTCCTTCCGGGAATATGATTGTTACATCGTTCCCTCCTTCGGGGATAACCACGTCGTTCTCTAATTTCAACCAACAGTCATGTCCAGGTAGGATATGGTTTGCAAGGCCCTTTATCTTGCAGATGCTCTTGTTGCTTGTCTGAGAATCAAGTGTAATACCGACACCTTTGCCACTAAGTTCAGAGCGATTTTTTACCGCGTCGCCGCAGAACGCCCATGTTCCAAGGTCGTCCCTACCTATCAGGCTGGTGGAGCCTGGAGTATGTCCTGGCGTGAGATAAGCATAGACGCCATCAAAGATTTCTTGCCCGTCCTTTTCAATAAAGTGTTTCCTGAACGAGCGAAGGGATATAAGGGCTCCTTCATTAACGAACACATCGTCTGCTGTATTGGCGTATTCCCACTCTTTCCAACTCAGGTGAAAGGTAGCACCGGGAAATAATAGACAGTTTGCAGCATGGTCAAAATGCAGATGTGAAAGAAATACGTCTGTGATAGCGCTAAACGATATGTCTCGTTCTCTTAGGGCAGATATGAGCATTGGGCGGGCGCCGGCGTTGCTCGTATCTAGCAGAACAAGTCTCTCCTTGAGATGAAGCAACGCGACCGTGCTCCATCCTAAATACGCTACATCGGCTTTCCCAGGGAATCCTGCAATCAATATTTCAATTGATCTTTGCATGGAAAACTACCTCCTTTTGTTTTTGATTTACTTTTACGCTCACGTTCCTCGTTACTATTACTTCAGTCTCCGTTCCGGCGGGGTTTGTCAGCACGACGTCGCCGATCTTGAGCGGAGCCTGCAGCTTTATCTTCTTGATTTCCTTCATCACGTCAAAGACCTTCGAAAGCGAAATCGGCTTTGTGAGGCGCACGCTTGCCTCGAGGAATTCTCCGCCGGTCACTATCACGCTTGACGAGAATGTACGCATCGGGTTTTCTATCTCCTGCCGGGCCCAGCTTTTGCCGCGCGGGCAGCGTGCGCCCTCGGATGAGATGAGTTTGGGAGGATCGCCCTCTTCATATTTCACCTCTATCGAGCAGCCGTTCGGGCAGACGACGCAAATAAATTCCTTTTCCGTCATTTCACGCGTACCTCCAATGATTCGACCTCTTTAAGGTCTATCTTTCCCATATCGACCCATACCATCTCCGCGGGATGCAGGCGCGTTTCTTTTCTCGATGCGAGTAAGCGCGCCCCGTCGCGGACCTCAATTAGCTTGTCGCGGGCGGGAGACGTTACGCGGAACGCAAGCGATACGTTTTCGCCGTGGCTGATGCGCTGCGGGACTACGTAGCGCACGCCGTCGCCGGCTTTCACCGTTATTCCTTCGGTCGCGTCTCCTAATTTGCCGGCGGCGTAGAGCGCCGCATTTTTGCCCGCGCGCGCCGCCTCCATTGAAACGAAGTCGACGAGATCGTGGACGTGCAGGACGTTTCCGCAGGCGAATATGCCGGGCGTCTTCGTCATACAGCAGTCGTCCACGCTCGCGCCCTGTGTGACATCGTCTATCGTCACCCCCGCTTCACGCGTAAGCTCGTTTTCCGGGATGAGCCCCACGGAAAGAAGAAGCGTATCGCAGGGCACGTAGCGCTCGGTGCCCTTTATCGGCCTGCGCTTTTCGTCAACTTTAGCCACCGTGACGCCTTCGATGCGCCCCTTAGGGCCGTTGATGTCTATGACGGTAGTCGCGAGGTGAAGCGGGATCCCGTAGTCGTCGAGGCATTGGCGGATGTTTCTTTGCAGTCCGCTGGAATACGGCAGAACCTCGAAGACCGCTTCGACTTTCGCGCCCTCGAGCGTCATGCGGCGCGCCATTATGAGCCCGATATCGCCAGAGCCGAGGATGACGACGCGCCTACCGGGCATAATGTTTTCGAGGTTGACGAGATTCTGAACGGCGCCGGCCGTATAGACTCCCGAAGGCCTGTGTCCGGGGATGGAAAGCGCGCCGCGCGTGCGTTCGCGGCAGCCCATCGCCAGGACCACCGCTTTAGCTTCGATCTCTTTCATTTCGCCTTCGCGGCTGGTGCGGAGTATTTTGTCGCCGGAAAGGTCGAGCACTATCGTCTTTTCCATTACCGCGATGTCGAGAGCCTGCACTTTTTTAATGAAGCGGTCCGCGTACTCCGGGCCCGAGAGGGCTTCTTTGAACGCGTGGAGCCCGAATCCGTCGTGGATGCACTGGTTCAATATGCCGCCGAGGATTCTGTCTCTTTCTATGATTACGATGTCGTCGCAGCCGGCTTCTTTGGCCGCCACGGCGGCGGCGAGTCCGGCTGGCCCTCCGCCGATTATTACCAGGTCGTGTTTTTCGAGTATCATGATTTAGTCTACCTCCCGCACGTTGCCGGTAAAGAGATTGGAGCCGGCTTCTCGGAATATGTAGTCGTCAGGCTTGAAGCCGTATTCGTCTCGGAGTATGCGGACTATACGCGGCGTGCAGAAGCCGCCCTGACAGCGTCCCATGCCGTTTCTCGCGCGGTATTTTATGCTTACGAGGCTGCGTGCGCCGAGAGGGTTCTCTATCGCGTCGCGTATTTCTTTTTTCGTGATTTTTTCACAGCGGCATACGATTTCGCCGTATTCCGGGTTTTCTTTTATAAGTCGCTCCTGCTCTTCTTTCGGAAGTTCGCAGAAGTGTCCGGCAAATCCCGGACGTTCGGCTATGAAATTTTCTTTTTCTTCGAGCTCGAGATGTTTAGCGACGATGTCGCGCACCATTTCGGCTATCGCCGGAGAAGCCGTGAGTCCAGGGCTTTCGATGCCGACGAGGTTTATGAAGCCAGGGAGGCCTTTTGCTTCTTCGATGACGAAGTCGCCGTTTCCACCCTCCGCCGGCGACGTGCGCTTAGGCCTGTTGCCGGCGAAGTTGCGGATAAAATCGCTCATTTTCATATTGGGGAGAAGCCTCAGCCCTTCTCTTCTGAGCTCTTCGAGGACCGGAGCCGTTACTTTATAATCTTCCGGCGTCTCTTCGGAAATGTAGTCTGCGCTCGGGCCTATCAGGATATTTCCGTCGACGGTCGGGGTAAGATGAATTCCAAGCCCGGCGTCCTTAGCCCCCGGAACTGGATAAATAAGCGTTTTGAGCGTCCCGTCCAGGCGCTTGTCAAGGACGTAGTATTCGCCGCGACACGGCCAGATTTTTAGGTTTTCTCCCTGATTCCCTTGCTTTACTCCGGCCATTGCGCTGATACCGCCGCTTGAAAGCCCCGCGGAGTTGATCACGATGTCGGCGGTAAAAACTTTCCCCCCTGAAGCGACTACGGTAAATATTCCATCTTCGCTCTTGGATATCGACGTGACTTCGCTTCTCAGGAAGTATTCGACGCCGTTCGCATGCGCGTTTTCTGCGAGGGCTATAGTGAGTCCGTAAGGGGAAATTATCGCGCTCGTCGGGCTCCATACGGCGGCTATTCCCTCGATGCCCGGCTGTATATTCTGCATCGCCGAGCTGTTGAGGACCTCAAGCCCCGGCACGCCGTTTGCAACCCCCTGATCCATCAGGCGCTTGACGCCCGGTAGCTCGCCTTCGTCAAGGGCTGTCGTAAGCTTGCCTATCCTTTTGATCTTTACCTTAAGTTCGGCGCAAAGCCTATCCATCATGGAGTTCCCGCGGACGGCGGTCTTCGCACGCAGAGTACCAGCCTTGTAATTTATGCCGGAATGAAGGACGCCGCTGTTGCGGCAGCTTGTCTCCATACATACGTCGGGCTCTTTCTCTACAACGGCCGTCGACAGCCGGAAGCGGGAAAGTTCGCGCGCGATCGCATTACCTACCACGCCGCCTCCGATGATGAGGACATTGAACGAATGTTTCAAAACAACAACCTCCCGAAATTTCCCCTGTTGGTCTACCATGGCATATCTGCGCTTTTTTATTTAATAGGATTATAAAACTGATGTCTTAAAAAATCAAGGTATTCCTTGGTTGACCAAAACAACATTCTAATGCAGACAGTTAAGGTAATTTTCTACTAATATCAATTATAAACGCATTTTTCACAATTTGTAGCATCTGATAATTAACAAATTCTTTATAGAATTTTCCAAAAAAACATCTGCGAGACGCGGCGTTGGGGTCGCCAAGTAACAGATTGGGAAGAAAGCGGCAAAACGCTTTTTGCACGATATTTTGCAATGCGGTGTTTACGGGATAAAATAGGATAAGCTTTTACAAAATTAATTTTGAGAAAGGTTAATTTTGAAAGACAGTTCGTCGCTTGACAAAGTATAATAATCGAATGGTAAGGTGGGCTTTTTTATGAATAAGAAACGCAAGCTTGTTATAGAAAAAATGCTTGAAGCTATACATAAGGGAGACATCGTGGAAGGAGACAAGCTTCTGCCGGAAAGGCAGCTTGCCGAAGCTGTCGGCGAAACCCGTCCCGTTCTCCGCGAGGCGCTTATCGCCCTCGACGCGATGGGAGTGCTCGACATCCGCGACAGACAGGGGATATATCTATCATCAAACGAAGAAAAAGAAGTAAATACTGTGCTCAACCGAGTGCGCGGCTGGCCTGCGGATATACTCTCGCGGGCAATGGAGATGCGCCAGATAGTCGAGCCTCTGGCGACGGGGCTCGCCGCGGCCAGGCGCAACGATAAAGACCTCGAGAAAATGCGGGAGTGTCTCAAACACATCAGGGAGCTTGCCGAGCAGGACGGAGGAGAAGCGGCAACGCAGGGCGCCTATTGGAATACCATCTTTCATACCGTGATCATCGAATCTGCGGACAACGCCTATCTGTCGCGCGTATATGAAGGCATATTTTCGGTCTTTGAACAGGGCATGTCGCTGATGAGAATAAATACCTCGCCAGAGGCCCACGGCGGACGCCTGAACGCGTGCAACGAACACATCAGACTCTACGAACTGATAGAAAAAAAGATTCGGCAAACGCCGAGATACTCGCGGAAGAACATCTTCAGCACACAATAGACGCGATGACGCTTCTCGGCCAGATAGTGCCTACTTCTGATCTATTCGGGCAGGGGTTCGCAGGGCGCAGACGCTTCGGGCAAAAATCCGAATGGAAATAAGTGAGATGACCTACACGACGAACGCGATAGAGGGTTTCAGCCGTCGGTTGGAGAGTATAACAAATTCTGTGTAAACTCCATAGAGAAGAAAGCAAGCCTCCTGGATTGGTGTTAAGATAAATTCAATCCAGGAGGATATTTTTATGGCAAGACAGAGAAAACTGACACCGGAAAGAAAAGCGCTTATTCAGAGTCTCCTTTCCCACTACAAACCGGAAGACGCCCAGGACGTACAGGCTATGCTGAGGGATCTTCTCGGAGATACGATCCAGCAGATGCTGGAAGCCGAGATGGATGACCATCTCGGTTACAGCAAATATGACTACAAGAACAAGCATACAGATGACAGCCGCAACGGCTACAGCCCTAAAACAGTCACCTCTTCGGCCGGAGATATCCCGATCGACGTCCCCAGAGACCGCAAGGGTGACTTCGAACCGCAGTCAGTCAAAAAGAACCAGACCGATATCTCAAATATAGAGGATCAGGTCCTGTCCATGTATGCAAAAGGCATGACGACCCGGGATATCTCGGCTCACCTGCAGTCTATCTACGGTGTGGATGCCTCTGCTGAAATGATTTCGCGAATGACGGATCGAATTCTGCCGATTGCCAAAGAATGGCAGAACCGGCCGCTGGCCAAAAAGTATGCAGTCGTCTTTATGGACGCCGTGCATTTCAATGTGAGGCAGGACGGCCGAACCGTCAAGAAAGCCGTTTATGTTGCTATTGGGACAAGACTGGACGGGCATCGTGAAGTCCTTGGCCTGTGGGTCGGCGGAAATGAGAGCGCCAAGTACTGGGTCGGTGTCCTTAACGAGATCCGTAATCGCGGCACCGAAGATATTTTCATTATCTCCGTCGACGGCCTGACAGGCTTTGCAGATGCGATAAGCGCCGTATATCCCAAGGCCGAAATCCAGCGCTGCATTGTCCATCAGATCCGTTACACGACAAAATTCGTCTCTTACAAGGACATTAAGGCTTTTATGAATGATTTGAAGGGTGTCTATCAGGCTCCTACACTGAGCAG
>NZ_JMKI01000010.1 GCF_000712295.1 Synergistes jonesii
GATATACGGCGCTTATCGCATCTGCAAAGCCTGTCAGGCCGTCGACGGAGATAATGAAAATATCTTCGGTGCCGCGATTACGGATCTCGTTAAGGACACCGACCCAGTACTTGGCGCTCTCATTTCCGCCGACCCACAGGCCAAGGACTTCACGATGCCCGTCCAGTCTTGTCCCAATAGCAACATAAACGGCTTTCTTGACGGTTCGGCCGTCCTGCCTCACATTGAAATGCACGGCGTCCATAAAGACGACTGCATACTTTTTGGCCAGCGGCCGGTTCTGCCATTCTTTGGCAATCGGCAGAATTCGATCCGTCATTCGCGAAATCATTTCAGCAGAGGCATCCACACCGTAGATAGACTGCAGGTGAGCCGAGATATCCCGGGTCGTCATGCCTTTTGCATACATGGACAGGACCTGATCCTCTATATTTGAGATATCGGTCTGGTTCTTTTTGACTGACTGCGGTTCGAAGTCACCCTTGCGGTCTCTGGGGACGTCGATCGGGATATCTCCGGCCGAAGAGGTGACTGTTTTAGGGCTGTAGCCGTTGCGGCTGTCATCTGTATGCTTGTTCTTGTAGTCATATTTGCTGTAACCGAGATGGTCATCCATCTCGGCTTCCAGCATCTGCTGGATCGTATCTCCGAGAAGATCCCTCAGCATAGCCTGTACGTCCTGGGCGTCTTCCGGTTTGTAGTGGGAAAGGAGACTCTGAATAAGCGCTTTTCTTTCCGGTGTCAGTTTTCTCTGTCTTGCCATAAAAATATCCTCCTGGATTGAATTTATCTTAACACCAATCCAGGAGGCTTGCTTTCTTCTCTATGGAGTTTACACAGAATTTGTTATACTCTCTTTCCGAAACCGCTTAAGACGCAAGAAATATCGCTCTATCTCATTGCGTTGCTCCTTATCATACTCCCATGGATCTTTGCGGTTCGATTTTGGGGGAACAACCGGAGAATACCCCTTCTCCATCGCTTTGCTCCGCATATTCTCTCCCTCATAAGCTCTGTCCATCAGGATGTATTTTTGCTCTGGAACTCTTATGATCTTGTCAAGCAGAACTGTGCCTTCCGGCGAGTCATGGGCTTCTCCTCCGGATAGCACGAAGCCGACAGCCGATCTGTCAGTTGCGGTGACCATATGAATCTTCGTTGTGAGCCCGCCTCTCGATCTTCCAATGGACTGTTTTCCTCTTTTTTTAAAGCTCCCGTTCCGTCGGGATGAACCTTTACCGATGTGCTGTCCAGGCAGACCGCCTCGACCTTTATGCGAATAATGTTCTCCACTTGCAACACTTCAAACACGCGCTGTAAAACGCCATTTTTGCTCCACCTGTTCATGCGTACATAAATCGTATGCCAGTTCCCACAGGATTTCGGCAACGCCCTCCACTTGCAGCCGTTTTCCGTGACATACAGTATCGCATTGATCAGTTGGAGATTACTCATACTCACATTCCCGCGCTGACGGGGCAAGTATTTTTCGATACGATCATATTGTTCTTGAGTGATTTCCATATGCACATCATCGCATATCATTGGAATATTTGTCTATTAGTGTGAACACGCTCTAGTTTTCGTAGTGCCCTTTGCAGGAGATTATGTATTATCGTTCCGTCCTGTTCGTAGTAGACTATGCGGTTTGCTCCGTCTATGCGTCTGCTCCACAGACCCTCAGGCTGCCCTTGAGTGGTTCGGGTTTTCCCATGTCGGCATAGGGGCTTTTCTGGATGTCTTTTATAAGTGCGTTTATTTTTTTGAGCGTTTTGTTGTCCTGCCCCTGCCACCAGAGGTAGTCGTCCCATGCCCTGTCTTACCACAATAGGCGCATTAATCAGCCTCGATCAGTTCGTGCTCCGCAAAGCGCGCCTTGCCTGTTTTTATGTCGCGCATAATGTTTTCCAAATGGCGGATGTTGCCTGCCGCGTAAAATGGATCAGCGGAGAGCTCAAATGGGATGCGCTTTTCCCTGGCCACCGTCTTCAGGAAGATGTTTATCGCCGCAGACATGCTCAAACCGATGTCGTCAAGGGTTTTTTCCGCGTCGCGTTTGACTTCGTCGTCTACACGAAGGCTGATCTGTGCCATTGTTAATCCACTCCCTTTTTTGTTATTATAGCATACATACAGCATAACGCAATTATTATACTGTGTATTTGCTTTTTGAAGTTGACGGAAATGTGTATCTTCAGCAGGCGATTATAGCAAGGATTTGGAGGGCTTGGTTGCTAAATATTTACATTCATAGTATACTTCTTTTATTTGTAAATGTAATCGCCGTGGCAAATGAGAACTCGGCGATTGCACGGTGAAAAAACGGCGTATGCCAAAACGCGCGTCATCGGATGTGATTCGGCTGTTTCACGCGTATTTGCCGCGCATCGCGCATAATAAACACTCGGAGGTTTTTCGATGAATTACAAAACGCCAGCTGAAATAGCGGCCGCGGCGGTGAATGCGGCGGTAACGAAAACATCTCTTTCGATCACTCAGATGGTCGTTATGGGCTTTCTCGCGGGAGCGTATATCGCGATGGGAGGATACTTCATGACGGTCGTCACGCAGGATTCGGCTGCGGTCGTGGGAATCGGCATTTCAAAGTTGCTCGGAGGCGTCGTCTTCTCGCTGGGGCTGATGCTTGTGGTCTCCGCGGGCGGCGAGCTGTTCACCGGCAACTGCATCATGCCGATAGCGATACTCTCGGGCAGGGTGACGCTCGCCGGCGCGCTCCGCAACCTTATCGTCGTTTATTTTGCGAATCTCGTCGGCGGCTCCTTCTTCGCGCTGCTCCTCTACCTAAGCGGCTCGATATCGCCCGCCTGCGCGCAGAACGCTCTTGCGATAGCCGTCGCTAAGGTCAACATACCCGTCGCCGAGATGATATTCCGCGGCATTCTCTGCAACTGGTTCGTCGCTCTCGCGGTGTGGATGGCCTTCGGCGCTCTCGACATGACTGGCAAATATATCGTCTGCCTCGGCCCGATCTCGGCGTTCGTCGCGATGGGCTTTGAACACTGTGTAGCCAACATGTATTTCATAGCGATAGGGCTGCTGCTCAAGGGCCGTCCCGAAGTGCTGGCGCAGTGCCGGCTGCCGGCCGAAAAGCTCGCAAGGCTCACGCTCTCCGGCTACGCAGGCAACCTCATACCGGTGACGATAGGGAACATCATGGGCGCCGCGATTCTCGTCGGCGCGCTCTACTTCGTAGTATTCAAAAAGCAGCTGGCGGAAAAATAAAAAAATCCCGCGCTTAAGAAAAAAACAACGGGCGGCCGCGGCCGCCCGTTTCGTCGTATCCCATCGTTTAGCGTCAGTCTTTGAACACCGGCAGCCTTTCGAGGTAAGTCAGGTCCTCGCCCGAATAGCCGCCCTCTTCGAGCAGCACGGCCACCTTGCCTATGACTGTGCAGCCTGTCTTTTTGAGCACGGCTTCGAGCGACGCGAGTGAGCCGCCGGTCGACACGACGTCGTCGACGATGCAGACTTTTTTGCCTTTGAGCTTTTCGGCGTCGAATTCGTCGACGACGATTATCTGCTTTTCCGTCGTAGTTATCGACTTGACCTCGGCGACGATCGGCCTTTCCATGTAGCCCTTGACCGATTTGCGCGCGACGACGTAGTCGACGCCCAGGCGCACCGCGAGTGCGTGCGTAAGGGGGATGCCCTTGGCCTCGGGGCATACGAGTATCTCCGCCCCGCCGTCCTTTATTTTTTCGTAGAGGGCGTCGGCGCATCTTTCGATGAGCCTGGTGTCGCCGAGCATCACGAAGGACGCGATGCGCAGCGAAGGGGCTACGCGCACCTTTTTAAGCTCGCGCGTGAGCCCGGCCACGTGAAGAGTGTATGTCTCGTACATTTCCTTTTCCTCCTACAGCCCGAATATCAATTTGACCGCGAAGCCGGTGAGAAGCCCGTAGAAGGGATTCCAGCGCGCCGACGCGATGACCGTGATGCC
This sequence comes from Synergistes jonesii, assembly GCF_000712295.1. Classification (NCBI taxonomy): domain Bacteria; kingdom Thermotogati; phylum Synergistota; class Synergistia; order Synergistales; family Synergistaceae; genus Synergistes; species Synergistes jonesii. The sequence continues at coordinate 3,962 of NZ_JMKI01000010.1, forward strand.
TATCACCATTCCCCACGGAGAGAAGCCAAAGGGGCCCTGCGCCGCCGGCGCAAGAGCGATGGCGGCCTGGACGTTGGAGATGAAGGTCACGAATACGCCGAGCACGAAGAGGAAGCCGGCGATAGCCGAGCTGTGGACGTAGCGTCCCACGACCGGCAGCAGCTTGAGCAGCAGGATCGCGGCCATTATGAGCATCATCAAAACGGAGCTCGCGATAGGATGCGGAGCGGACGCCGTGCCGGAGATTATCGCCTCTACGGGGCCGCCGCCTAAGAACGAGGAGCCCATGTCGGCGAGCGAAGAGTAGATCGCGAGGTGGTCGATGTTGGCGTCAGCGTTGGCGATGCTGCCGGTTATTTTCCCGAAGCTGATGTTGGCTCCGATGTTGAGGCAGGAGAGCGCGAGGGCGCTGGCGAGCATCTTGTGGTTCCGCCATATCTTCCATTCGATGTTGCCGAAGGTGAACCTTTCGCGGCGCTCGTCGACTATCAGGTTCTGCGCTGCGACCTTGCCGGATTTTTTCAAAATGTTGTAGACGACGGTGGCGGCCGCGACCGAGATGATTATCGTCTTAGCGAGGTCGAAGGTCGCGAACCATGCCGCAAGGGCGACGACCATGGAGACGCCGCCGGAAAATTTTTCAGATTCCATCATATCTATCGAGACGAGCGCGAGCATGATGCCGACGCCGGCCATCATCGAGGTGACGATGACGGGCCCGATTATCTCGACTATTTTTTCGTTAAGGCCGAGTATCGACGGAACCAGCAGGAAGAGCGCGCCCCAGAAGACTATTGACAGGCGTTCGCGGACGTTTCTGCCGAGCTTTCCCGCCACCGCTATCGTTTCCGCCTGAAACGATATAGTCGCCACCGAGCTGAAGGCGAGGGAACCCGCCGCGCCTATCAGAAACGCTACCGCGGTCGGGAAGGCGGCGAAGCCCAGAGATAGCGCGAGGAGCCCCTGCGGCGCTCCGTTCAGCACGACGGCGAGCGCCGTCAGCAAGTCAGTTAAATACGCTTCCATTAAAAAGCCCCCTAAAGCTTTATGATAGTGATTTGTTACAAAACAGTTATAAATTCTACATTAACCACGCTGTTTTATCAACCACGCGGCTGAAATATATATATTTTTGCGGTATATGTTAACATTTTTGGAAATATGTGAACCATTTCCGGCGAAAATCCCGACGGCTTCGCGTCGGAGATGCGGAAATTAGAAATGCAGTATACGTATATGAGATATAATATGCTGTGGACGTGTCACTAACCGCCGCTGTGCCAGCGCGGCGGATATGGCAGGGGGAAAGTTTGATGCTTACTTTGAAGGAGTTCCTCCGCAGCGAGGTGAGGCCCGCCCTCGGCTGCACGGAGCCCGGTTCGGTCGCGTTGGCCGTCGCTCGGGCCTGCGCGGAGCTGACGGACAGGGACGAGATCGCGGCGGTGCGCGTGACCGTGAGCGCGAGCATTTACAAAAACGGTATGGCGGTGGGCGTCCCTGGGACAAAGGGGGGCCGCGGCAACGCGATAGCGGCGGCTATGGGCGCGATATGCGGGGAGCCGTCGCTGGGGCTTGAGGTCCTTGCGAAGAGCACGGCGGCCGACCTTGCAAAGGCGGAGGAGTGGGTGCGCGACGAGCGCGTGACGATTTACTGCGACCCCGACAGAAGCGGAGTATATATTCTCGCGTCGGTCTTCACGCCGGGGCACAAAGCGGTATGTCTGCTGGAAAACAGCCACACGCATATTTCCAGGGTGTACCTCGACAACGAGCTGCGCTACAAGGCTGATAAAAATAAGGCGTCGGCGGCCGGCTTCTTCGACGATTTCCCCGCGAAACTGAAGGACGCGCTGAAAATGGCGGAGGAAATAGACGAAGAGGACGTCGAATTCATTTGGGAAGGCATAGAGATGAACTACAAAGTCGCGAAAAGCGGCCTCGGCGCGGCGGACCCTTGCGCCGACCGCGGCTGCATGACGGGGACGACCTTCGGCGCAGCGCTGCGCGATTTCGGCGGGGCCCAGCTCTCTGCGGCCGCGGAGATACGAAGCCTTGCGTCGGCGGCTGCGGAGGCGAGGATGTCAGGCATAAGGCTCCCGGTAATGAGCAGCGCCGGCAGCGGCAACCACGGCATCACCGCGATACTGCCGGTAGCGGCGCTCGGCAGGCTCGAGGGGAAGGGCGAGTTCGAAACGGCGAAGGCCGTCGCGGTCAGCCACATCGCTACGAGCTTCGTCAAGCACAACCTGGGCAGGCTTTCGCCCCTCTGCGGCTGCGCAGTTGCGGCGGGAGCCGGGGCGGCGGCCGGCATGACCTATCTGCTCGGCGGGGATTTCCAGCAGATATGCACGGCGATGAGCCTGCTGCTTGCAAACATCGCCGGCATGTTCTGCGACGGAGCGAAGGAAAGCTGTGCGCTCAAGGTAGGCTCGGCAGCGGCGGAAGCGTATCACGCCGCGAAATGGGCCCTGCGCGGCCAGAAGCTCGCCGTTCCTCAGGGGATTTTCGGCGCGACGATAGAGGAGACCGTAACGAACGTCTCCCGCCTCTCGCTCGAAGGGATGAGGACGGCGGACCGCGTTATGATCGAGATCCTGGACAAGCGGCACAGGCCCGCCTCTGTGGCGTATTGAACGACAAAAACAAACGAAAAGGAAGGTATGTAAAACGGCAATGAAAAAGAAACTCAACGGTAAAACGGCAACGGCGCTGATCTGCGCGTTCGCGTTATCTGTCACTTCCGCGGCTATGGCCCTCGACCTCGGCGACATTCTGAAGAAGGGCGCGATCGGCATAGCGGGCGGCTGGCTCGTGACGGCCATCTCGCCTCAGATGAACGATTTCATCAACACGATAACCTTCAACAAAGGCGTCGCCTACGACGGCTACACGAAGGTCGTGCCGATCGTATCGATAGGCGACGGCACGCGCATCGGCGCTGCGCAGGTCGGGGCGACCACGCAGAGCGCGATCGACCGCACGAAGGCGGTCGCGCAGCTTGAGGGAGAGTTCAGCAGCCTGCGCGCCACGGCGCTCATCCCCATCGATTCGACGAACCCGATACAGCGTTTCCGCCGCGTCAAGGGCGTCGGCGTTACCGCGATAATAAACGTAAAATTGTAAGGTGATAATTTAACATGTCCGACTACCGTCCGCAGCTTTCAGATATACAAAAGGCGAAGCAGCGCATAAGCGGCGTGGTGGTAAACACGCCCCTTATGCTGAACATCCAGCTCTCCGAGCGCTACGGGGCCAACGTCTGGCTCAAGCGGGAAGATATGCAGATAGTACGTTCCTACAAGATACGCGGCGCGTACAATAAGATTTCGAGCTTGGCGCCGGAAGAGCTGGAGAGAGGAGTCGTCTGCGCCTCCGCCGGGAATCACGCCCAGGGCGTCGCCCTTACCTGCAACAAAATGGGAATCAAGGGCACGATATTCATGCCCAAGCCGACGCCGAAGCAAAAAATCAACCAGGTGAAGATGTTCGGCAAAGACGACATCGAGATAGCGCTCTGCGGCGACACCTACGACGACTGCTGCGCCGAGGCGCTTTCCTGCTGCGAGAAGAGCGGCGGCGCCTTCATACATCCCTTCGACGACCCGCAGATCATCGAAGGGCAGGCGACGCTGGGGCTCGACATATTGAACGAAGCTTTCGGGGATTTCCACTACATACTGCTGCCGATCGGCGGCGGCGGGCTCATGGCCGGCGTGGGGAGCGTATTTAAAAGCCTGAGCCCGGACACCTGCGTAGTGGGGGTCGAATCTTCCGGCGCTGCGTCGATGAAGGCGGCCTTCGACGCGGGGCATCCCGTCGATCTGGCTGAGATCGACACCTTTGCCGACGGCATCGCGGTGCGCCGCGCAGGCGACCTGACGTTCGGCATCTGCCGCAATGTGGTGGACCGTCTCGTACAGGTCCCCGAGGGACAGATCTGCACCACGATACTCGCGCTCTACAACGAAAGCGCGATAGTCGTGGAGCCAGCCGGAGCAGTGTCCGTGGCGGCGCTCGAATATCTTAAGGACGATATACGCGGTAAAAACGTCGTCTGTGTGATAAGCGGAAGCAATAACGACATCACGCGCATGGAGGAGATAAAAGAGCGCTCCCTGCTGCACGAGGGGCTGAAGCATTATTTCATACTGCGCTTCCCGCAGCGGGCCGGCGCGCTGCGCGAGTTCCTCGAAAAGGTGCTCGGCCCGAACGACGATATAACGCACTTCCAGTATTCTAAGAAAAATTCCCGCGAGCGCGGCCCGGCGGTCGTCGGCATAGAACTTCACCGCGCCGAGGATTTCGCGCCGCTCGTCGAAAGGATGAAGGAACAGAACATAGTCTACGAATACCTGAACGACAAGCCGGATCTCTTCCAGTTTTTGATTTAGCCTGGAAAATCTGATAGAGCGCTCTTGTGCGCCGCACAGCGCGGCGGTAACTTCTTTCGCCGCGCAAGCGGCGTTTTTTATTCTATTGCACAACAATTAAAATTTGCACAAAACGTCTTTCAGGCGTATAATTAGTTTTATCTTTTCAAATATTTCCTCAACGGGGGGATGACGGCAGCCATGACGTGATACGTTGCTATGACTCGTGTACCGAGTCCGTCAGCTTTCGCCGTCCCCCCGCGCTCCCTCTCCTGACAGGGGATTTTTGCTCTTCTTTTTTTCGTGCTGCGCGCGCAGGGCGGCGCTTTACACTGCTGCACACTTGGTTTGTACGCTGAAAATGTGATGCTGATTCGATACGGAACAACAGGAGGTAAAAATATCATGGACAAAATGCTTATGTCAAAAAACGGCCCCGCGATCGCCGGGGCCGTGCTCGGCGTCATTGGGGCGCTTCTCGTGAAATTCGGCAACCCGGGCAATATGGGCTTCTGCGTCGCCTGCTTCACGCGCGACATCGCAGGCGCCTTCGGCCTGCACCGCGCCTCCGTCGTGCAGTATCTGCGCCCGGAGATAGCGGGCTTCATCCTTGGCGCGTTCGCCTCCGCGCTCGCTTTCTCGGAATATAAGCCGCGCGGCGGTTCGTCCCCGATGATTCGCTTCGCGCTCGGCTTCTTCGCGATGACCGGCGCCCTCGTATTCCTCGGCTGCCCGTGGCGCGCCTACCTTCGCCTCGCCGGCGGCGACCTCAACGCGGTCGCCGGCATAGCGGGGCTCGTCTGCGGGATAGCCGTCGGGGTGTGGTTCCTCTATGGGGGCTTCAGCCTCGGAGCCTCGCGCCCGACGCCGAAAGCGGCCGGCTTCGTGATGCCGCTCTTCGCGGCCGCTATCTTGGCTTTCCTTTTTGCGAAGCCTCTGCTCGGCCCTGAAGGCACGGGGCCGATATTCTTCTCGGAAAAGGGCCCCGGCGCGGCGCACGCGCCGGCGCTCATCTCTCTTTTCGCCGGCCTCGTCGTCGGATGGCTGGCCCAGCGCACGCGCTTCTGCACGATCGGCGCCCTGCGCGATCTCATCATGGTAAGGGACACTCATCTCTTCAAGGGCATCGCGGCCTTCATGATTGCCGCCTTCGCGGCGAACCTCGCGCTCGGGCAGTTCAAGCCGGGGTTTGAGAATCAGCCCGTCGCCCACACGATGCAGCTTTGGAACTTCCTCGGAATGGCGCTTTCCGGCCTCGCCTTCACACTCGCCGGAGGCTGCCCCGGAAGAATGCTCATAATGTCGGGTGAAGGCGACTCCGACGCCGGCTCCTTCGTGCTCGGCATGCTCGTCGGCGCCGCGTTCGCCCACAACTTCTCGTTTGCAAGCTCCGGCGCCGGCATAGGCGCGCACGGAGCGGCGGCCTCGATAATCGGGATCGTTTTCTGCCTGATCGTCGGCTTCGCCTTCAAAAATAAAATGGCATAGGGGGCGCTGATCATGGAAAAAAAGAGTGTAGACGCGCGCGGGCTCTCCTGCCCGCAGCCGGTGATAGAGACGAAACGTGCGCTCGACAGGATGAGCTCCGGCACGGTCGAAATCCTCGTAGACACCGTGACGTCGCGCGAAAACGTGATTCGCTTCGCGTCGAACGCCGGCTGGAAGACATCGTGGAAGGAAACGGAAACTGGCTTCGCTGTGACGGCGGAAAAATAAGGGAAATTAAAAAAACAGCGCTCCGCGAAAGGGGCGCTGTTTTTTTATCGCTTCGCTTGAGGAAAATTTTTATCTCACTTCCGTTTCTCCGCGCAGCCTGCCGACGTCTGCGCCGTACTTCACGGCGAGTATCTCGGCCATCACGGAGACCGCTATTTCATTCGGCGTCTCGGCCTTTATCGGCAGCCCTATCGGCTTGAATATCCTGTCTATATGCTCGGCGCTCACGCCGCGTTCGAGCAGCGTCTTGCGCACCGTTGCTATCTTCGAGCGCGAGCCTATCATCCCGTAGTACGCGCCGGGCTGCTTATCGGTCGCCGCTACGGCCTCCGCGTCGAGCGTATGTCCGCGCGTCATGATGACGACGTAGCTGCGCTCGTGGAAGGAGACTCCGTTTTCGTATATCTTGTCTATCGGGCAGACGACGTTGCGCGCCCAGGGAATGTTTTCGTCGTTCGCGAACTCTTCGCGCTCGTCCCAAACGGTGACGCGGAAGCCTGTGAAGGCGCCGAGCTGAGAGACGGCCTTCCCGACGTGCCCCGCCCCGAAGACCACCAGCTCGTCGCAGCGCCCTATCACCTCCATATAGACATCGGCCTCTCCGCCGCAGGCCATGCCGTCCTTTTCGTTAAGGCTCTTGCGCCACATTTGGGAGATTTGCCCGCCCTTCATCATGCGCAGGGATTCCTGTATCGCCTGATGCTCCAGCAGGCCGCCGCCGATCGTCCCGGCGATAGTGCCGTCGGGGCGCACCCACATCGACGCGCCGCGGCTGCGCGGCGTCGAGCCGCTCTCGCTCGTCACCGTGCAGAGAACGCCGTAGCCTCCTGCCTGCACTTCTTCGTTTACCTTGCTCAAAAGTTCTGCGTCCATTCAGTCACTTCCTCATAAATATCAAGAAATTTTTATCGATCCGCGCGCCTCGGATTTGGGGCGGTTTAAGAGCCCGCCGCGAAAGCGCACGCCGGATAATGGCATACGCTGCAGTGCTCGCAGAGGCCGCCGACTCCCCAGCGACGCACGAGGTCGCCGGGCTCGACTCCGGCGAAAATGAACGGCAGCAGCTTGTCGAGCGCCGTGCGGTCGTCGAAGGCGACGCAGGCCGGCGCGCCTATCACTGCGACATCGCGGCCGTCCAGCGGCGATTTCGCCCAGCCGAGCATCAGCATCGCGCCCGGCAGCGCCGGCGTCCCCTGGAAGGGTATGCGATAGCAGCGGCTGCGGATCGCTCCCGGCGTTCTGTCGTCCGCGTCGACGCTCATGCCGCCGGTGCATATCACCGCGTCGGCCCCCTCTTCGAGGAAGGCGGCTATCGCTTCACTTATACGCTCAAGCGAATCCGTGCAGAATCTCTGACCGAACAGAGAGCCCCCGAGCCGCGCGAGCTTGTCGAGCAGCTTGGGACGGAAGGCGTCTTCGACCTTGTTGTCGACGATCTCCTTGCCTGTCGTGACGAGCCCGACCTTCAGCGGCCTGAACGGCAGAATCGCAAAAGGCCTGCTGCCGCGCACGGCGGCGACGGCGCGCTCGACGCGATAGTCCTCCATCACGAGCGGACGTATCCTGAAACCTGCGACGACCTGCCCTTCGAGCACCGGCCTGTGCGGCGCGAGGGCCGACAGCACCCAGTCGGGGTCCTGATTGACGCGGTTGACAGTCTCGGCGAGATACCAGAGCAGGCCGCTCTTCTCGGCGACGAGATTGCAACGTCCCTCGGAAGGCGCGGTAACGCGCAAATTTTCGCCGCAGAGCGCTTCGCCGAGCGCGCGCGCCGCGTCGTCCTCGTGGACGTCCCCCGGCGACATCTCCATTATCGAAAGATTTTCGCGCCCCATGCCGCGCAGAGTTTCGAGATCCGCCTCTGTGACTATCTGCCCTTTTTTGAAGCGCGCCGACTTTTTGTGATTCTTCGCGTCTATCTGCGTTAGGTCGTGCGCGAGAGGCAGCCCTACCGCTTTCTCAAGCGGGATTGTCGTTATCTTCACTTAACTTCCTCGCTTTCGTCGTCTGTCCGGGCGCCCTTAGCGGCGCACTCCGGGCACTGCCCGTAGACCACGAACTGCTTGCCCTCGACCTTCATGCCCTCCGGCACGTCGACGCGCGGCATCTTCTGCCCCGTCAGGCAGAACATCCTGCCGCAGGAAAGACATAAAAAATGCGGATGGTCGCCAGGGCAGCCTTCGGCGTCCTGCTCGTGCGCGCAGAAGCGCCACACTCCGTCGACCCCCTGCACCTGGTGGACGATGCCGGATTTCTTCAGCGTTTCCAGAGTGCGGTAGAGTGTAACGCGGTCGAGGTGGTCGTCGATCATCGAAAGAATTTCGCTGTGAGAGAGCGGCACGCCCCTTTTGAAGAGCAGTTCGAGTATGACCCTCCGCTGACGCGTCGTACGAAGCCCGGAGCCGCCCAAAATCTTCTCAACGTTGTTCAAGCAGATTCCCCCCAAATCTATATATGAGCCCTCACAGCTATTATATTTTTTAAATGGGAATAACGCAATTGCATTGCAAACAAAATTCTGTTACGCTCAGCAGTTATTCATTTATTATCCCGCTTATAACTCATTTTATTTTATCTTTTTGACCGCTTCAAAAAGAAGAGCCTTCCACAGCATATTTTCTTTTTCGAACGCGAAGCGCGTCCCGATGATAGTCAGAACGCCGAGAAGGTTGCTGCTTTCGTCGAGTATCGCGCAGGAGACGGAACCTGCGCCGGGGTCCATTTCTTCCGTGCTGCAGCAGTAGCCGGTCCTGCGAATCTCAAACAGGGAATCTGAAAGCTTTTCGGGGTCTGTGATGGTAAAGGGTGTGTATTTTTTCAGGCGCGAGGATAGTACGCCGGCGCGCACAGCCTCCGGCGCGTAAGCAAGAAGTACGCGCGAGCTGCTCCCAGCATGCAGCGGATAATCTTTGCCGACCCTCGCCGCGATGTATATCGAATTTTTCGGCATTACTTTCTGCACGCATATCGACTTCATACCTTCAAGGTAATTGAGCATCACGCACTGGCCGGAATCCTGCGACAGCTGCTTCATCACAGGCGTGACCTGACGCACGAGTTCTTCCTTGAGCCGTTCCTCTCTGGTAAAGGGCAGAAGCTTCATGCCGTAACTGTATGTCATTTTGTTCTTTGAAAACGTAAGCCAACCCCTTTCGGATAATTTTTCAAGCATCGGCTTTATCTGCTCCTCGGTCGTCTTGCAGCGTGCAGCAGCCTCTGTCAGAGTAAGCTCAAGCCTGTACCGGAAAAAGAGCTCGAACACGGATGACATATAATTAATTTTTGTAGGCAATGATTTATTCAAATCCTTTTCCCCTCGCTGATTTCTATCAATATATCATTATAACGTAGCTTTGTATTTCATGGAGATGTGTGTTTGATCGATATGAAAATCAGCAACCAAAGCTCAGTGTAATATCAGGTGCGCCACCGGCTGCCACGATAGCCCCGTCTGTTATTGTAAAGTAAAGCCCGCATACATCTCCCAGATCGTTGACATCGCCGATCTTAAACCCATTATAATGCCGGTAATTCTGGCAGCAATGCGGCAACGTGCTTCTCAATGTTAACTGTGATTTAACGATTTAAAAAATGGAGGAACAGCAGAAAATATGGCAGACTAGCATGCCTTGGATAATAGGCTCTGCTGTCGCACTTGCTGAAATCGTGGACGCGCCGGACAGACACTGGCTTTTTCCTGTATAAATCCAGAGCGCAGGACGTTGCACGTTCCCAAAGAGACATTTATTCAGACCTTGCAACTTATCTGTCTCCGCCGCATACAATCGCAGGTTTTCTGCCTGTCATACCCAGTTCGATGCTTAAATTTTATTTTGAATTATATTTGCTAAAATATATAGAGACATGTGTCCGAGTTTATATTATCAGTATATTATGCTGATCACTGATATCTATTAAGTAATTTACATGTATATTGATACCTATATCGTTGTATTTAGAAAATATTTCTCTAATTTTATATTAAAATATAAATTTTAGCTACTTTTAATGATAATATTATTGTGATTTATTACTGATTACGACGATATCCCCGCTCGGTTATGTTCGTCAAGAAAATTTTATTTGACAAAATATGGAATATGGGCTATCTTTGTGTTAGGACATTTGTCCCATAATATAACACTGAGGGGGCGGTTGACATGAGAATTGTTCGAAACAACCGGATGTGTTATGGCTGCAGAGCTTGCCAGCTTATATGTAGTTTTCATCACGTGGGTAAATTTCAGCCGAGCAAAAGTAGTATTAGGGTTTATCGAGATTATATTGATGGTAATATCACGTGGTCTATTGATTCCACCTGTGATGGTTGTAAAAACGAAAAGGAGCCGCTTTGTGTGAAATATTGTGTTTATAAGGCCATAGAGCTTCCAGAAGATTATACCCACTCTGTTCAGGAGGCTACAAAATGAGGCAGGCACATCTTGCGTGTAACAACTGTCTTGCAGGTAAAATATTAAGGGTAAATCTGTCTACTAAAAAAATATGGACTGAGCCGACGGAACCTTATGCAATGCTTGCGCTTGGTGGCCGTGGAATCAATAGCCTAATTATGTTGCGAGATATCCCAGTAGGCACAAAATGGTATGACCGTGAAAACCTTCTTTGCTTTGGTGTAGGCAGTCTTGTTGGGACGATGGTTCCCGGTGCTGCGCGGGTTGATGTTTCCTCAATAAATGTATTCAGTGGCGGGAAAGGGTCTGCAAACGTCGGTGGTTTTTGGGGAGCAGAACTCAAGTTTGCTGGATTCGATAATATCATTGTGTCTGGAATCTCCGACAAGCCTGTTTATCTCTGGGTGCATGACGGAGAGGCTGAACTAATGGATGCATCTTTTGTATGGGGAAAGAGCATTAACGAATCGGAAAGAGTCATTCGTGCAGCACATGGGAACGATCCTTGCATAGAGATTGCTCAAATTGGCCCCAGTGGAGAAAATCAGGTAAGAGGTTCTGCTGTCATAGTAGACACAGCAAAAGCTGCCGGCGGTTCAGGTGTAGGCTGTGTAATGGGGGTCAAAAAACTTAAAGCTATAGTTGTCAGGGGTACTGGGTCTGTTACAGTGTGCAACCCCCACTATTTTATGGCCGAAGTTGAAAAAGCCTTTGAACAGTGTGCAGCAGAGCCAACCGCACCGATTATGAGAAAATCTCTGACTAATTATTATGCAGATCCCAAATTTGAAGGTTGGGATCAGATAATGGTAGTGCGCAACGGCCAAGACGAATGGTGGCCCGACTCAAAGAAATTACAGCTGATGAATCCGGAGACCGGTGCACCCAGCCATAGGGCAGGAATGCGTGCGTGCTTCAACTGTCCGACCGGATGCATGTCATTTATGAAGATGAAGAAAGGACCTCATACCGGCTACACTGGCGAAGGGTTTTGGGTCAATACTCTCATGGGGCATGCGTGCAGAATGGATAACAGTGAACCTGATTCTGTGGTTTACTCATGGCTGAAAAATAATGACCTGGGCATGGATTCAGATTATGCCGCATCTACATGTGCTTGGGTATTTGAGCTTTATGAAAAAGGAATTATCACAAAAGAGGACACGGACGGCTTAGAACTTGAGTTTGGCAATGGCGAAGTTTTCATTGAGCTAATGACGCGCATTGCATACCGGAGGGGCGCTTTCGCAAATATGCTTGCCGATGGAGCGGTACAAGCCGCAGAAAAAATAGGCAGGAATGCAATTTATTATCTTGCCAATATGAAGGGACAGCCATCAATCGAACCATTTCGCGCATGCAGGGGGTGGGGGCTTGCAGTGGCAACTTCCCCAGTCGCAGGGCGACATCTTAGGGGATCTTCTATCGGGACAAACCGTTTTGGGCCTAGGCCCCGTCCCTCGAGTATGCCAGTAAACCCAAAAGTCTTCGAGGATCAGCCTAAAATCTGTTACTGGCAGGGACGTAGCAAGGAATTAGAAGATAGTTTCGGAATCTGTAATTATGCGGGAACGTGGTCAGGTGCAAATTATCAGACTATAGAGAATTTTGCCTCTTACGCAAAAAATGCAATGGGTTTAGATACAACACCGGAAGAGCTAATGGAATATTATGCTCCGATCGGGCGCAACTTGGAGAAAGCTTTTAATACACTCCACACAAAATTGGATCGCAAAGATGATATGCCCCCGTTACGCTTTCAGAGAGAACCTATCAAGTCTGGGCCAAATGCCGGAATGAGGGCTGAACCGGAAGGATACAACAAAATGCTAGACATGTTCTATGAGCTCTGGGGTTGGGATGTTACCACCGGGCTTCAGACCCGATCCACGCTCGAGCGGCTCGGTCTTCGGGAGGTGGCCGAAAAATTAGCCTCAGTCGGTAAGTTAATCGAAAAATGATAAATGCATAGTATAGGGTTGTATATACCGTCTTTTAAGGCTGCGCTAGTAATAATTTAAATCAGCAAAAATATTAACATTTGGAGGGCTTAAAGTGGATATATATGCAATAATTTCTGTGTTTTTCCTCTGCGCATATCTTTTTATCGGCCTATATGCAGGTAGACAGACAAAAAGCGTTGAAGACCACTATGTCATGAGCCGCAGCGCAACTGCGATATTTATCACAGGGACGCTCATTGCGTCAAACCTCAGTAGCGTGACGTTTACCGGCTTTACTGCGACTGTTGCCACGTCAGGTCCGCTGGGGTTGATTAGCCAATTTGGGGCATCCGTAACAGGTAGCCTGTTTCTTGGGCTATTTGCAGGCCGCTATCTTTACAGGATGAGGCTCCTAACAGTACCGGATTATTTTGCAAAACGTTATCCTGGCAAAGGACCCCAGTTAGCTGCGTCAATTATAGTTCTAGTTTCAATGACAGCTTACATGATTACTGTAACGCTTGGTGCAGTAGTCGTCATTAACAACATTTTCGGATGGTCCAACATTATGTCGCTTATTGCAATAATGGTAATAATTACGTTGTTTACGATGGTTGGCGGTATGAGGTCAGTTGTGGTAACTGATACTGTTATGTTTTTAGTGTTTCTCTTGGCTGCACTTGTTATTGGACCTTCCGTGATAATTAAAGCAGGAGGGTTTGCGGCAGCGATTTCAAAGGCAGCGGAATCTTTCCCATATCTTTTTGCGTGGAACGGCAATGCCCCGAAACTCAATGGGTTTATGAGTATACTAGAAATGAATTTGCTCTCTTTCCTCATGGTTCTTGGTGCCCCGCACCTGATTAGCCGTGTAAGCATAGCTAAGAGCGAGCGTGAGCTTGGAAAATCGATGATTTATCTCTCCGTTCTGTTGCCATTGCTTATTATCTCGCTTCTGTATCCATTCAGTTTCTTCCCACTTCTCAATACCGGAGTGAAACCGGTTGCGTCTTATGTTTGGGTTTGCAAGAATCTGGTTCCGAGCCTTATCGGTAGTATCGGTCTGGCCGGTGTCGTTGCAGCTGCAATCTCGACCGCCACATCGCTTTTTCAACAGGCGTCAGCTACGCTTAGTTCGTGCATCATCAAAGATTTTCTCTTTCCTAACATGAACGAAAAGCAGCTCCTGTTTGTGTCCAGACTTTCGGTTGTGGTAATCGGTGTCATAGTATTTTTTGGTTCACTTAACCCGTCGATAAGCGGAGCAACGATAATGTACTCGTTCCTCTTTGCAACAGCCGCTTTTGGAGCGTGGATCCCTGCAATTTATCTGGGGTTATTGTGGAAAAAAGCGACGACCACCGGAGCCACGTGGTCAATGTTATTGACAATGCCGCTGATTATAGTAGTGGCTCTTGCAAGGCAGAAAGGAATAATACCAATTTGGGTGCCTACTAATCTCGTCGGGCTTGTTTTTTCTATGACCACTATGGTTATTATATCACTTTCTACAAAGCAAGAAGACGCCGAATCAATCTATAACGAAATACACAATAAAGTAGAAATAGCATAATAAAATCTTAAAGGCGGTGTTTGATATGACCAAAATCAATGCGAATAAAAAAATTGGGCTCTACTGTATGGCTGCCTCTATATTAGTCGAGATGTTTGTTGTTATGAAAATAGTAATAAATATTCCTGTTAAGTTGGATACGCTATTGCTTTTAAGCTGGCCGATCTTGCCTGGCGTAGCAGGAGGGTATCTGTTTTATTTAATGGATAGAGATAATAAGTGGTAGTTGTAGCTAAAAAGATTAAATTCTTAATTTGCTAAGCGCTGTTGAGGTGAATTTACGTGAGACAATTCCAGATAGTAGGCAGACGACAGGAAAAACAGGAAGCCGCGCTCAAAGCTATGGGCAAGCTCAAGTATACGGGCGACCTTTATGTGCCGGATATGCTTCACTGCAAGATACTCCGCAGCCCCTACGCAAATGCCATCGTCAAGAACGTCGACAAAGACGAAGCCTTGAAGATTCCCGGAGTAGTCGACATCATAACCTACGATGACGTGCCGAAGATACTGAGCATGCATCAGTATCTCCATGTCCCGGAGATCATGTATAAGGATAGTTATCTGCTGGAGCGTCACGTGCGCCACGTCGGGGACCGTGTGGCGGCTGTGGCGGCGGAGACGGTCGAGGCGGCGGAAGCGGCCCTCGAAAAGATAAAGGTTGAATACGAGGTGCTGCCGTCAGCTCTGGATTTTGAATCGACGCTTGCGCCGGAGGCGCCCGTGATACACGAAGAGGCGCTCAAGGGCGACAATCCGGTCAATATAAGAGGCAATGTCTTCGACACGGTCGACATCACTATCGGAGACGTGGAAAAGGCCTTTGACGAGGCGGATTTAGTATTGACGAAGCATTTCCGTACTTCGAAGCCGAACCCCGCTCCGCTTGAGAGGACAGCCGTACTCTGCGTGCCTGACGGTAATGGACATGTGGATATTTGGGCCACATCCCAAGGAATACACGCAATGAGGATGAACATCGCCTGCTCGCTCGGACTGCCCATTTCGAGACTGACCTGTCATAGAGTCTTCCTCGGGGGCGCCTTCGGGGCTCATATCCAGACGGGCTTCATCGAAAATATCTGCACGCTCCTCGCACTGAGGACTGGGCGCCCGATAAAGGGAGAGAAAACACGCGAAGAGATGTTCCTTTCGTGCGGCAGACATCCAATGCTGCTGAAATTGAAAGTCGGATTCAAAAAGAACGGCAAGATAACGGCGTTGCACGCCGACGTAACCGACGACACGGGCGCTTACGCGTTCAGCGGCTCCTCGAAGATGATGCTGGCGGCCGGATTTACCCTTTCGATGTATAAATGCCCTAACCTGCGCATGTCGGGACGTGCGGTCTATACGAACACGCCTCCGCTCACCGCTATGCGCGGCGCGGGAAACCCACAGGCGACGTGGGCCGTAGAGTCGGTGATGGATGAGGCGGCAGAAACTCTGAACATCGACCCGATCGAACTTAGAAAGATGAACATGCTGTCAGTCGGAGATACCTTCTACGGGCAAGGCCCGGCGGTCATAAGCACGATACGTTCGAACGGAACGCTGGCGCTGCTCGACAAATGTGCGGCAGCCGTCGGTTGGGAGAAACGCGGGCACGGCAGGGGAACTACCCCCTACCCCGACAAGCCGTGGATCAGGCGCGGCATCGGCCTTGCGAGAGGCTTCCATACGTCGGGCTGCGGATCCGAGAAACCGAACAAATTCATCATCGACGTCAGCGGGGCGATCGTAAAAATGAACGAGGACGGCACGGCGACGATCCTAAATTCGGCGGCGGACTGCGGCGGCGGGAACATGAGCGTTTACTGCTCGCTCGTAGCCGAGATCGTTGGGCTGCGCTATGAGGATGTCCACATCAAGACGGGCGACACGGACTGTACGATATTCGACGGGGCGACACACGCGAGCCGCGGCGTCTACGGCGCGGGTCAACCTATCGTAAAATGCGCCGAAGATGTACGTCGCCAGATAATCGAGTGGGGTGCAAGGATATTTGGCTGTGGCGTTGAGGACATAGACATCAAGGACAGCAGGATGTTCCTCGTCGCCGACCCTAAGATCGGCAAACCGGTCGGCGACATAATCCTCAAGGGAATTTCGAGCGGCTGGGGAAACGTCTGTTCCAACCATACGGTAAGGCCAAAGGCTTGCCCGCCTCATTTCACGGTAATATTCGCCGTGGTCGATGTTAACACCCACACTGGAAAGGTCGACATAGTAAGGGTCGTCGCCGGGGCCGACGCCGGAACTATACTCAACCGCAACAATGTCGAGGGGCAAATCGTCGGAGGCGTGCACATGGGCGCCGGCTACGCGCTGATGGAGGACACGATTTTCAGTAAAGAAGGGCGTCCACTCAACGCACAGTTCGGCGACTACAAGATCCTCACTTCTCTTGACATGCCTCCGGTAGAAATCATAACCGAAGAGACATGGGAGCCGACAGGGCCGCTCGGAGCAAAGGGCATAGGCGAAGGAGTCACAAACCCTGTAGCACCGGCGATCGCAAATGCTATTCACGACGCGTGTGGGATAAGGATACCGGACCTTCCGTGCACACCGGAAAAAATTCTAGACGCGCTTGGCGCAAAGGAGGCTTAAACCATGCGTGAATTCAACTACTACGAGCCAAAGGCAATATCGGAAGCGTGCGGCCTTCTCAGGGCCGAGGGCGCTAAAGTGATAGCCGGAGGGACCGACCTCATCGTTCAGATCAAGCGCGGCGTGTTGAAACCGGCTTCTGTCATAAACATCAAGAGTGTAGAAGAGTTAAGCGGCATAACGGCCTCCGACGAGGGGCTCACGATAGGAGCTCTGACTAAGATATCAAAAATCGCAGCGTCATCTGATATTCTGGGGCACAACCGCGCAATCTGCGTCGGAGCGGATAATATCGGGACACCGCAGGTGCGCAGTCTCGCAACGATCGGAGGCAATATCTGCAACTCTTCTCCGTGCGCCGACACCGTTCCGGGGCTGCTGGTTGCGGACGCCGTGGCCATTATAGCCGACGGCACGGGTGAACGCAGAATGCCGCTCGCCGATTTCTTCAGAGGGCCTGGCAAAAACGCACTCGATAAAGAGAAGGGGGAGCTTCTAAAAGCTATCTTCCTGCCGAAACTGCCGGAAAATACGACACAGGGTTTCTATAAGGCGGGACCAAGGAAAGCCGCCGACATAGCCGTTATCAACATGGCGATATCGCTCTCTTTCAAAAACGGCATCTGTACAAGGGCGCGCATCGCGATGGGCTCAGTCGCGCCGGTGCCGAAGAGGGCGTACGACGCGGAAAATGCGATAGAAAGCAGTGGGACGATCAGGGACTTCGATGAGATAGCTGAGTTGATCACGCGTGCGGCGTCTCCGATAGACGATGTGCGCGGCTCGGCGAAATATAGGCTGCATATGCTGCGCGTAGCCGCAGCCGAATTGCTGGAGGAACTCTGCAACAGGGGAGAAGGTAAAAATGATTAAGAAAACTGTGACCCTTACTCTTAACGGAAGCACAATAATGAGAGAAGTACCCGTTAATCGTACTATGCTCGATTTTCTACGCGACGACCTGAAACTGACCGGCACTAAATGCGGCTGCGGGGCAGGTGAATGCGGAAGCTGTACGATTCTCGTGAACGGAGAGCCTGTGAACTCCTGTCTGATGCTCGCAACCGACGCCGACGGCAAGGAGGTCACGACGATAGAGGGGCTTAGCAGGGACGGCGGTCTGCATCCGCTGCAAAAGGCTTTCTTGGCTTACGGCGCGATACAGTGCGGTTACTGCACGCCGGGCATGA
The DNA here is from genome assembly GCF_000712295.1 of Synergistes jonesii. Taxonomy (NCBI): domain Bacteria; kingdom Thermotogati; phylum Synergistota; class Synergistia; order Synergistales; family Synergistaceae; genus Synergistes; species Synergistes jonesii. Next base: position 21,779 of record NZ_JMKI01000010.1, read on the forward strand.
TACTTTCTTCGAAGGCGCTGCTTGACCGCAATCCACATCCAACAATAGACGAAATCAAAAAAGCTTTATCCGGAAATATCTGCCGCTGCACAGGTTATGATAAGATATTCAAGGCTGTCATGAGCGTGGCGAACGGTGAAATCCTCGACGATCCGGTAGACGGCGTCTGGCTTCAGGATGACCTGCCGCCGCGCAGATGCGAAGAACATAAACAGTAGTCCGCCGCCTTTTCCCCGTCCCCTGCGGGAAGCGGACGGACGGGGAGAAGGAACGATGCGGAAGTTTATTGACTCAATCGATACTATTCTGACCATCTTAGAAGCGCTCGAAAGCTCCGAAGGGGCGTGCAGTGTAAGAAGGATAGAAGATCTGACCGGAGTCCCGAAGAGCACCGCCCACAGGATTCTGCAGGAGCTTACTTCCATCGGTTGGACGTATCAGGATGAGGATGACAAAAATTACTATATAGGGCTGAAGTTCCTCTCGCTGGCAAACGAATGGAGGGCAAACCTCGACATAGTCAGGAGAATAGACCCGATGCTCAGGAACGTTTCTAAGCGATGCGGGCAGTCGGCGTTTCTCAATATCATTGATGGGGAAAGGGCCGTCTGCCTGCATAAGGTCGAGTCAGAGAACATCGTCCGCGTCTCGTCGATAATCGGCGAAGGGTACGCGTTCCACGCCGGCGCAAGCGGCAAAACGCTTCTCGCATACGCTCCGCAGCAGCTGGTGGAGAAGGTTCTTTCTCAGAAGCTCGAAGCTTTCACTCCGTTCACCGTAACCGACCCCGAGGTCCTGAAAGAAGAGCTGAAAACAATACGTGAAAAGGGGCGCTGCGAAACGGTTGAGGAAAGGGATCCTGGCGTTGCAGCGATCTCGTTCCATGTTGAGCTGCCCGGCATAAGCACAATAATGGCACTTACCGTGGCGGGAACAAGGTTCGATTACGAAAGAGACAGAGAGATGTGGCTCTCCGCTCTGAACGAAGAAATTGGGAAACCGGTGTCAGGATAAGATAAATCTCTTTCATCTGTATCTTATTCCGGCGCCGCGACCGAAGGAGATATAGATGAACAGTTTAGTTGTCAAAAACGCGCAGATTCTTTCCGAATGTGATTATTTCAAAGGCTGGGTCTATGTGGAAAACGGGAAAATTATAGCTATGGGAAGCGCCTGCGACATCCCCGCAGCTGACGCCGTTATAGACGCGCATGGGCTGGCTCTGCTTCCCGGCGGCGTCGACCCGCACGTGCATATCCGTTTCCCCGGCGGCTCGCACCGCGAGACTTTCGTGACGGGTACTAAGGCCGCTGCAGCCGGCGGCGTCACGACGATAGTCGAGCATCCGATCTCGACGCCGCCGCAGTACAGCCCCGAGACGCTGGCGCCGCGCGTTGAAGCTGTAAAGGAGCAGTCTGTGGTCGACGTAGCGTTCCTAGGGGCGGCCGGCGGCAAAAAGATAAACGAGATACCGCGCATAGCGGAGGCCGGCGTATGGGGCTACAAGACATTCCTGCACGCCGCGCCCGAAGGACGCGAAAAAGAATTCGTCGGGCTTACGAGTGAAACGAATTACGAACTTTACAACGTTATGAGGGCCGTCAGAGAAACGGGGCTGCCGATGGCGGCGCACGGCGAAGACAACGACCTTGTCGCCGGAGGCATAGCGGAGCTCCGCAGAACGGGGCATACGGCCCCGATAGATCACGCAAAATCGCGCACGGCGCTTGCCGAGGCGCTGGCGGTCGACCGCCTTATAAGGATAGCGGAGGAGGTAGGCTGCAAGCTCTACTTAGTGCACATTTCGACGCCTGAAGCGATCGAAGCCGCGAAGGCTGCGCGCGCGAGGGGCATGGACGTCACGATAGAGACATGCCCGCAGTACCTTTATCTGACCGAACGCGCTCTCAACGAATTCGGCGCTTACGCAAAGTGCAACCCCGCGTTGCGCGACGAGGCGCGCGTCGAAAAGATGTGGGACTACATAAAGGACGGAACCGTCGACACCGTAGGCAGCGACCACGCTCCTTACACGGTCGAGGAAAAGGAGCGCAACTCCCAGGACATCTTCGTCGCGCCGGCGGGTTTCCCGGGCCTTGAGACGCGTTTCGGGCTGATGATGAAGGCCGTCGCAGACGGCAAAATCTCTCTCCGACGCGCGGTCGAGCTCATATCGACGAACCCCGCGAAGGCTTACGGCCTCTACCCAGAAAAGGGCGCGATAAGAATCGGCGCGGATGCGGACTTTGTGCTCTGCGACCCCATGGCCGGATTTACCGTTAAAAAAGACGAGATGCAGACGATGGCGAAGAATATCGCTAAGGTTTTCGACGGCTGGAAGCTGAACGGCGTCATCGACAAGGTCATACTTCGCGGGCGCGTGATCTACGAGGACAAAAAGGTCATAGGCGAGTCCGGCTACGGCAGATGCCTGCTTAAAGGAAAACGCCGGTGACTGCGACAATAAATAAAGAGAGATTACTCTCCGACCTCTTCGGACAGGGCAAAATAGGCTGGCACGCCGGCAGAGGTATGCAGCGCGCCGCCTACAGCGAGGCTTACGCCGAAGCGCGCGAATGGTTCGAAGGTAAAATGAGGGCCGCGGGTCTCAAAACACGCGTCGACGGCGTCGGGAACCTATTCGGGCGATTAGAGGGCAGAAGCCGCCGCACTATTATGATGGGATCGCATCTCGACTCCGTGGACAACGGCGGGATTTACGACGGTCCGCTCGGAGTGGCTGCGGCGCTTGAAGTCATAAGGTCAATCGAGGAAAGCGGCGCTGCGCCTGAGCACAGCCTTGAGGTCGGCGCGTTCATCGGCGAGGAGGGGGAGCCGCTCGGCGGCACCTTTGGGAGCCGCGCGTTCGCGGGATTGCTGCCCTCCGGCTACAGGCGCGAGACGCTCGACGGCTTCGGCGTCAGCGAAGAGGCGGTCACGGCAAGCAAAGGGAATCTCGCAAATTACGCAGCGTTTTTCGAGCTTCACATAGAGCAGGGCCCCTTCCTCGAACGCAGAGGGCTCCAAATCGGCGTACCCTTCGGCATAGTGGGCGTCACGAGGCTCAATATCACCGTGAAGGGCGAGGCAAATCACGCCGGGACGACTCCGATGGCGGAAAGAAAGGACGCGATGCGCGCCGCCGCCGGTTTCATCCACAGCTGGTTCGAATGGATGGACGGACAGAAAAACATGGTCTGCAACGTCGGCGTTCTTGAAGCGCTTCCCGGGCATGTCAGCGTCGTCCCCGGCGAGGTACGTTTCGTGCTTGAACTCCGCTCGGTCGACGACTCGCTCGTAAAGGCTGCCGGCGTTAAGGCGCTGGAAATGTCGAAGATGCTTTCGCCTTGCAGCGCGCTGGTGGAGACGCTTGGAGCGAAGCCTGCGGTTATGCTTGACGAGAGGCTCGTCAAAATGATAAAGGAGAGCGCCGATAAAGCCGGATTTTCCGCGGCGTTGATGCCGAGCGGCGCGTCCCACGACGCTTCGCCGATAGCGCACGTCATCCCGACTGGGATGATATTCGTCCCGAGCCATAACGGCGTCAGCCATTCGAAAGACGAGTTCACGAGCGAGGAGGACGTTCTCCGCGGCGTCGAGCTTTTGAAGTATGTCGTATGCGAGGCCGACCGCCGGCTCGGGTAGGCATAAAACGGGATTTTGTTACAAAAATGCATGCGGCTCAGTTTGTTTTTCTGAGATTAAGGAAATTTAGCGCAATTAAATTAGGTGTATAGGCAGAACGACCTGGAAAAACAAAAATTTGTATTGACGCAAAATAACGCAAAAGGCAAAAATAATAGTTGACATTTTAGCGCACAGATTTTATTATGTCCGGTAATATGCGGGAGGGGCGGACTTTGTCCTTCCCAGTCCGGCATCGGAAGGAAGTGCTGTTTATGCGGAGAAACGATTTCATATCAAATGCAGCGAAGATAGTCGTCGTAGTACGCATTATTAGCAGCGGGCTCCCCGAGGTGGCCGGCGCCTAATAGCCGCGTTACTTTCGGACCGGAGCCCGCAGCGGTTCCGGTCTTTTTTTATGCGTGAGATTTTTGGAAAGGGCGTTATAAAATTGAAGAGTACATTCAGCATAGTTTCAGAAGACAGTCCTGGCGTGCTTATGCGAATCTCGAGCCTCATCTACAGGCGTGGCTACAATATAGAAAGCCTAAGCGTAGGGCGCACAGACGTGCCGGGGCTTTCCCGTTTCACGATAATAATCGAAGGAGAAGAAGGCGTTTACGAGCAGATACGCAAGCAGCTTTCAAAGCTGATAGAGGTCATCGAGGTGCGCAACCTCACGGCCGAGGGGCCTTTCGTCGAGCGCTGGCTCTCTTTAGTAAAGGTCATGGCCCCGGTAGAGCGCAGGCCGCATATCCTCCAGACCGCCGAGATTTTCCGCTGCCGCGTCGTCGACCTCGGCTCCGACGCTATAACGCTCGAAGTAACGGGAGACCGCGGCAAGGTCGAAGCCTGCATGGCGGCGCTCAAACCCTACGGAATACTCGAAACTGCCGGCTCGGGGCAAGTCGCCCTTTCGCGGACCGGCTTCGAAGGTTAGAGGTAAAAAGCTGAAACTATCAAGCGCGGCGCGCTCATGCGCTTATAGCGAATATAAAAAACCAATTTCTAAGGAGTGTTTTAATTATGGCAAAGATTTATTACGACCGCGACGCTGATTTAGATTTCCTGAAGGGAAAGACGGTCGCGGTAATAGGATACGGCAGCCAGGGACACGCGCACGCGCAGAACCTCCGCGACAGCGGGGTGAAGGCCGTAGTGGCCCTTCACGGGGGAAGCAAGTCGCAAGCCAGGGCTCAGGCCGACGGCTTTGAGGTCTACACAGTCGCCGAGGCGTCGAAGATAGCCGATTTCATCATGTTCCTGACGCCCGACCATTTACAGGCCGATATATATAAGACGCAGGTGTTGCCGAACATGAAGCCCGATGCGGGGCTCCTCTTCGCGCACGGATTTGCGGTACATTTCGGGCAGATCGTGCCGCCGGCGTCGCACGACGTCCTCATGATCGCGCCGAAGGGCCCCGGGCACATGGTGCGAGCCATGTACAAGGAGGGCAAGGGCGTCCCCTGCCTCATCGCGGTCTTCCAGGACGCCAGCGGCAAGGGCAAGGAATACGCGCTCGCCTACGCCTCCGCCATCGGCGGGGGGCGCGCCGGCATCATCGAAACGACCTTCCGCGAAGAGACCGAAACCGACCTCTTCGGCGAACAGGCCGTCTTATGCGGCGGCGTGTGCGAGCTTATGCAGCAGGGCTTCAAGACGCTGGTCGACGCCGGCTACCAGCCCGAGATGGCCTACTTCGAATGCATCAACGAAATGAAGCTCATCGTCGACATGATCTTCGAGGGCGGCATGAGCTGGATGCGCTACAGCATCAGCGACACCGCGAAGTACGGAGACATGACCGCCGGGCCGCGCGTCGTCGGCGAAGAGTCGCGCAAAGCCATGAAGCAGCTCCTCAAAGAGATACAGGACGGCACCTTCGCGCGCGACTGGATACTCGAGAACCAGACCGGACGCCCGCGCATGAAGAAGTGGGCGAAGGCCGCGCAGGAAGCCCCGCACGAAGCGGTGGGCAGGGAGCTCCGCAAGATGATGCCGTGGATGGAGCAGAAGGAAGTACCCAAGTTCTAAGCCGTCTTCCGCGGGATAAAAAGTTGAATTCCATGCCGCGCCGCGCGCCAAGCAGCGCGCCGCACGGCGATAAGACGGGCAAAAAAGGAGCATTCAAATGGCGAAAATGAACGGGGCTCAGATGGTCGTCAAGGCCCTGGAGGACGAAGGGGTCAGCACGATCTTCGGTCTGCCGGGCGGAACGGTCATCCATCTATACGACGCTCTTTACGATTCGAAAATGAAACATATACTGATGCGTCACGAACAGGCCGCCTCGCACGCCGCGGACGGATACGCGCGCGCCGGCGGGAAAACGGGCGTATGCATCGCGACGTCGGGCCCCGGCGCCACAAACCTTGTGACCGGCATCGCGACGGCAAACTTAGACTCGTCGCCGATGGTGGCGATAACCGGTCAGGTAGCGACTACCCTTATAGGCACAGACGCCTTTCAGGAGGCCGATATAGTCGGCGCGAGCCTGCCACTCGTAAAGCACAGCTTCCAGGTACACACGCCGGAGCAGGTGCAGCAGACGATCCACAAAGCCTTTTATATCGCCTCGACGGGGCGTCCCGGGCCCGTCCTCGTCGACGTTCCGGCGGACGTGCAGAAGGGGATTGGCGATTACTCCTTTTCTCCGCAGCTCGACTTCATGGGCTATCATCCCGAAAACATCTACAACATATCTCAGCTCGGCGACGCCGTCTCTCTCATCGAGCGCGCCGAGAAGCCCGTGATATTTGCGGGCGGCGGCGTGATACGCTCCGGCGCTTCTGAGAAACTTGCCGAGTTCGCGCTCAAATATCAGATCCCGGTGACGACGTCGCTCTTAGGCAAGGGCGCATTCCCCGAATCGCACGGAAGCGGCCTCGCGCTCGGCATGGCGGGGATGCACGGGCACCCCGTCGCAAACAGGGCGCTGATGAACGCCGACGTCATAATCGCGATAGGCACGCGCTTCAGCGACCGGACGACCGGCAAGCGCGAATTCTTTGCCAAAAATGCGAAAATAATCCACATAGACATGGACGAGGCAGAGATAGACAAGGCGATAGAGAGCGACGTTTGGCTCCTCGGCGACGCCTGCCGCGTCCTCGACGCGCTCGCTTCGTCGATAAACGGAAAAACAGCGGATCACGAAGAGTGGAACAAGGCCCTTGCGGAGATCCGCGTAAAGGAGCCGATGCCGCGCAGCGAATACGGCGGCGAAATAGCGCCGTGGCAGGTGCTCGAAACGCTGCGCGAAATAACCGGAGGCAAAGCCGTCGTCACGACGGAAGTCGGCCAGAATCAGATGTGGGCGGCTCAGCACTTCCGTGTAGAGGCGCCGCGGCGCTTCCTCAGCTCAGGCGGGCTCGGCACGATGGGCTTCGGCTTCCCCGCCGCTATCGGCGCCGCCTTCGCCTGCGCCGATCAGCCGGTCTGCTGCATTGCCGGAGACGGCAGCCTTATGATGAACATTCAGGAGCTTGACACCTGTGCGCGCTACAACGTGCCGGTGAAGGTCATCCTCCTCAACAACGCCTGTCTCGGCAACGTGCGCCAGTGGCAGCAGTTCTTCTACAACCACAGGTATTCGAACACCATATACAGCCGTTCGCCCGACTTCGTGAGGCTCGCGGAGTCGATGGGCGTGCCCGGCTATTCCGCGTCAAGCCACGAAAGCCTGCGCCCGACGCTCGAAAAAGTTTTGGAAGAGCCCGGCCCGGCGCTCGTAGACATAAGAATCCCGCAGGGCGCGCTCGTGGTGCCGATGGTGTATCCCGGCAATTCTCTGGATGAAATGGTAACGGCGTGAGGAGTGAAACTATGAACAGCGACAAAGCGAAAAAAGGATACCTTCGCAGTCCGCACCGCTCTCTTATGAAGGCGGCCGGCTACACCGACTGGGAGATAGAACGCCCGTGGATCGGCATCGCGAACGCCTATAACGCGATAATCCCCGGGCACGTGCACCTGCGCACGATAACCGAGGCGGTCAAGGCCGGCGTATACGCGGCCGGCGGCCTTCCGATAGAATTCCCCGTCATCGGTGTATGCGACGGCATAGCGATGAACCACGAAGGAATGAAATTCTCTCTGCCGAGCCGCGAGCTGATAATGGATTCCGTCGAAATAATGACGCGGGCGCACGCGCTCGACGGGCTCGTACTCGTGCCCAACTGCGACAAGATCGTGCCCGGCATGGCGATGGCCGCCGCGGAGCTCAACCTGCCCGCCGTAGTCGTCTCGGGCGGCCCGATGCTCGCGGGACGGCACAGGGAGCGCACGCTCGACTTGAACAGCGTATTCGAAGGCGTGGGGATGCGCAGCGCCGGAAAAATCGACGACGCAGGGCTTGCCGAAATAGAAGACAACGCCTGCCCGGGCTGCGGCTCCTGCTCCGGAATGTTCACCGCCAACACGATGAACTGCATGATGGAGGCCCTCGGCCTCGCGCTCCCGGGCAACGGCACGATACCGGCGGTGCACGCCGGCAGAGTCCGCCTTGCGAAAGACGCCGGCCGTGCGGTGATGAAACTCGTGGAGAAAAACATCCGCCCGCGCGACATACTGACGGCGGACGCCTTCCGCAACGCCGTCGCAGTCGACTTGGCGCTCGGCGGCTCGACCAACACCTCGCTGCACCTCCCAGCTATAGCCTGGGCGGCTGGGCTCGAACTGGCGCTCGACGTATTCAACGAGATGGGCGCCTACATACCGCACCTCTGCTCGATGAGCCCGGGCGGCGCGCACCACATCGAGGACCTGTGGCGCGCAGGCGGCGTCCAGGCCCTGATGGCACAGCTTCTCAAAGCCGGAATGATAAAGGGCGAAACTATCACCGCGACGGGCCGAACGACCGCGGAAAATCTCGCCGGCGCGGAAGCCGCCGACGCGGAAGTGATACGTCCGATGGACAGCCCCTACCACAAAGAGGGCGGCCTCGCCTTCGTCAAGGGCACGCTCGCGCCGCTCGGCGGCGTCGTCAAGCAGTCCGCCGTAGCGCCGGAGATGCTCGTCCACAAGGGGCCGGCGCGCGTCTTCGACGGCGAAGAGGCCGCAAGCGCCGCGATCATGGCCAACAAAATAAACGATGGCGACGTCGTCGTGATACGCTACGAGGGGCCGAAGGGCGGCCCGGGGATGCGCGAGATGCTCACGCCTACTTCCGCGATAATGGGGCAGGGCAAAGGCGGAACTGTGGCGCTCGTTACCGACGGGAGATTCTCCGGCGCGACGCGCGGCGCGGCCATCGGGCACGTATCGCCCGAAGCCGCGGTAGGCGGCCCGATAGGGCTCGTCGAAGAGGGAGACGTCGTTTCGATAAACATACCCGAAAGGCGCCTCGACCTGCTCGTCTCGGAAGAAGAGCTCGCGGCGCGCCGCAAAAAATTCAAGCCGGCCGAACAGCCGACCGACAGCCCTTTCTTGAGCCGCTACAGGGCCTTCGCGACCTCCGGCGTAGAGGGCGGCGTGCTGAAAAAACAATAAACCCGAACGGCGGAAACGAGTCCTTTAACACAAGCGGAGGCATCCGATCTGGGTGCCCCCGCTTTTGTGGGACATGGCGCCATTTAAACTCCACAGCTTGGGAAAGAACGATCGTTACTTCCGCCCTGGCTGCTACAGGCCGTCCATACGCGCCGGCGGATAAAGCTGCGCGTTGAAGATCGGCTTGTCTATTACGATCGATGAAAAGGTCCGCCCGTGCTTTCCCAGCATCACGAGGAAATCGTTCATGCCCTCCATGGCGGGAAAGACTGTTTCCATTATAAAATCGCTCTCGCCCGTTGTGACCCATAGCTGCCTGACATAAGCGTTTGACTTGAGCTTCTCTAAAAGTATTTCCTCGTCGTTCAGAGAATAAAATTTAATCTTTATTATCGCCTGTATCGTGTATCCTATCTTTAGAGCGTCTAAGACGACCTGATAATTTTGTATGATTCCCTCTTCTTCCATGCGCCTGATTCTTTCTAAAACGGAGGAGCAGGATAAGTTCACCCTTCTGCCGATTTCCCGGTAGGGGATTCTGGGATTTTGCTGCAGTTCGCTTAAAATTTTCCACCCAGTGTCGTCCAGATTGATAACTCTGTTGCGTCCCAAGACCTCACCTCATCGTAGTTTTGCTTTTCATATCTTCGGCTATATTCTGCGTCGTCTGATGTATGCAAAGACATTATATCGTATTATCGAGAGCCGCAAAAATTTGGATGCCTTATACAGAACAATGTTCTGTATATAAAACTATAACAGGCAATATATTTTTTTTAATGCCACTCTTAAGGTTTAAACAAGGTGTAAATTATTTCTGTCAAATTATATAATTCATACTGCAAGGTAAATAAATTTCATTTTTTCTCCATCACCAAAATATCTATTATTTCAACGGAGGTGCGTGTCATTGAGTTCCAACATTGAAAAAGCCGATCCCCGGGGAAGAGAGCCCAGTCTCTGCGAATCGGTTGCGGTAATAGCCGCCGTTGCGGCTATTGTGATGTTTTGCGTCGTGAAATTGGAGTTGGATGCCCATATCCCCCTGTTCATATGCATTCTTTTGGTGATCCTCTTAGGATTGCGCCTGGGGAATAAATGGCAGGTACTGGAAGACGGATACGTCTCCGCGGTAAACGCGGCCACCTCGGCATTTTTTATCCTCATGATGGTCGGTATCATGATAGGCGTCTGGATGACTTCCGGCGTAATCTCTACAATGATCGACTACGGGCTTGCCATTTTGACTCCTAAAACATTTTTGATAATCTCTCTGCTGATCTGCAGCATAGTCTCGCTGGCGACGGGCTCCTCCTGGGGCACCGCGGCCAGCATCGGCGTAGCTTTAATGGGAGTGGGGGCCGGCTTAGGGATATCTCCCGGCATGACGGCCGGCGCGATAGTCTCCGGCTCATACTTCGGAGATAAAATGAGCCCCCTTTCGGATACGACCAACCTGGCTCCCGCCGTCTCCGGCGCCAAATTATACGATCATATCAAGTCGATGTTCTATACGACGGGCACCAGCTACGTCATAGCGTTGATACTCTTCACCGTTATCACCTTCTCCATCAACGTTTCTGGTGATTACGACCCGGCGAGGATCGTTGAGATAAGGAAGGCGCTGGCCTCCATCCAGGACATCAACCCCTTGCTGCTGCTGCCGCCGATCGTGGTAATCGCCTCTACCCTCGTAAAGGTTCCCGCCATTCCTGGGATGATGCTGGGGATCGTCTCCGGCGCGCTGTGCGGGATGTTTATTCAGGGAGAAAGCTTTGCCGGCATCATAGAGGCGGCTCAGTACGGGTACACCGGAAGCGTATCGGCTGACGTTTTCGGCAAAGAGATCGCGGAGATGGTCAACGGCCTGCTGACGCGGGGCGGACTGCAGGGAATGATGTGGACGATTTCGCTGAGCTGGATAGCCATAGGCTTCGGGGGGATCCTTGAGGCAGTGGGCTACCTGAACGTCATTCTGAACGCCTCCGTCAGGGTACTTTCGAAGCCCGGCAATCTCATTGCGGCGACGGTGCTGTCGTGCATCGGTGTAAACCTCTTCGTAGGAGATCAGTATATAGCCATCGTGCTGCCCGGCCGCCTCATGAAGCCGGCGTATGAGAGGGCCGGCATGGCTCCCTATATGCTTTCAAGGACGCTTGAAGACGCCGGTACGCTCTCATCTTCGCTCATACCCTGGACGACCTGCGGAGCTTACATGTCGGGTACCCTGGGGGTGGCCACGCTGTCATACGCCCCATATGCGATCTTGAACTGGGTAAATCCGCTGGTAGCGATAGTATTCGGATATCTGGGACTCTTCGTATTCTATTCCAAGAAGGAAAGTTAAAAACGATTTTTCAATAACAACAAAATAAGGAGGAAATACACGATGAAGAAAAAGGTTACCGTGCTCGGCAACGGCCTCGTGGGTTCCGTAATGGCGCTGGACCTTGCCGCGGACGAAGGATATGAGGTCACGGTCTGCGATGCCAGAAAGGACAAGCTTGAGGAGACGGTTTTAAAGTCGAAGGGGAAAATCAAGGGAAGAAGCGACGTAGACTTCGCCTCGCCGGCCTCCATAAGCGCGGCCGTAAAGGGGCAGGACCTCGTGATCGGGGCTGTTCCCGGATCCCTCGGCTACCAGATGCTGGGCGCCGTGATCAGGGCGGGCGTCAACATGTCGGACATCTCCTTCATGGGGGAGGACTACCGCGACTGGGACGCGGAAGCAAAAAAATATGGGGTCACCACCTTCGAAGACGTCGGCGTGGCGCCCGGCTCCTCCAGCGTCCTGATAGGATACGCCTGTAGCCGGCTGGACGAAGTGGAGGATGTGACATACTATGTCACCGGCCTGCCGACCTCTCCGCAGGAGCCTTATAACTACAAACTCGTCTTCTCGCCCGACGACCTTGTGGAGGAGTATGTCAGGCCGGCGCGGACGAAGAAAGACGGAAAAATAGTCAGCGTTCCGGCGCTTTCCGGCTGTAAGATCGTAGACTTCAAAATTCCCGGGCTGAAACTCCCGAAAATGGAAGGCTTCTTTACGGACGGCTCGCGGACGCTCCTCGACACTATCCCCAGCCCCAACGTTACGGAGTACACCCTGAGATATCCGGGGACTGCGGCGAGGATGGAGTTCCTCCGCGAAATAGGCCTCTTCAGCTTAGAGCCCGTAAAGATAAACGGGGCGAACATCCGTCCGAGAGACGTATTCGCCAAGCTCGCTTATCCGAAGATGGAGCTGGGAAAAGAAGAGAACGAGTTTACCTTCTACTATGTCGAAGTGACCGGCAAAAAAGACGGTAAACGCCTGCAATATCAGTTCAGCCTGTACGACGAGAAAGACAAGGAGACGCTCTATCCGTCGATGTCGAGGACTACCGGCTTCCCCTGCGTCATCGTAGGGAAGCTGATCGCCGAAGGCGTACTCAACAATCCCGGCGTCAACCCGCCGGAGGAGGTCGGGAAAAACGCCAAAGCAGTCGAGATATTCATAGACGAGCTTAAAAAGAGAAACGTTAAAATCCATCAGAACGTTGTAGAATTGTAACTCGGCGAAAAGCGCTTCGAAAGGAGGACATTTTCATGAAATCTGTACAAATCGGCGGAGGCCTGGTAGGAAATATCATCGCGGAAGACATGAGCAGAGACTTTGACGTCACCGTCGTTGATTTAGACGAAAAAACGTTGGAGAAAATAAAGGCGAAGAACGGCGCGGTGAAGACGGCCGTCTGCTCTTGCACCGACGCCGAAAAGCTCGCCGGCATTCTCAAAGAAGCGGACATCGTCACCGCCGGCGTCCCCGGACGTTTGGGACGCCAGATGATGGAAGCCGTTATAAAGGCGGGAAAGAGTCTCTGCGACATCTCCTTCATGCCAGAGGACTTTGAAGAGCTCGACGGACTGGCCAAAAAGCATAATGTGACGGTAGTGCCCGACATCGGCGTCGCACCAGGCATGTCCAATTTCCTCGTAGGCCGCGGCGCCGCGCTGCTCGACGAAGTAGAGAAGGCGGTCATATACGTGGGCGGCATTCCTGAAAAGAAAATCCCTCCCTTCAACTACCAGATCACTTGGTCCGCCTCCGACGTGATCGAGGAATATACCAGGCCCGCCCGCTATATCAAGGACTTTGAGCCGGTCGTCATAGAGGCCATGGGGGATTTGAATCTCGAGGAATTCCCCAAGGTCGGGACGCTTGAGACCTTCATCACCGACGGACTGCGCTCTCTCGTGAAAAACGTCAGGGCCAGAAATATGCAGGAGCGCACCATGAGGTGGCCGGGGCATGTGGAACAGATGCGTCTGCTGCGCGCTATGGGGCTCTTTGACGAGGAGAAGAGAGTGCTCGGAGGAAACGCGGTATCTCCGCGGGACGTCGCCTGCGACCTCCTCTTCCCCATGTGGAAGATGGACCCGAAGGCCGGCGACCGCGATCTGACGATCATGCGCGTCGTCGTCGAAGGCTACAAGGGGCGCGACTACGTTAAGTTCACGTGGGATCTATACGACAGATTCGACGAGAAAACGTGGAACAATTCAATGGGGCGCTGCACCGGGCTCACCTGCTCGATATTCGCGCACGCCGTCGCCTCCGGCCTGATAAAGGAAAAGGGCGTGATCGCGCCTGAAAAGCTGGCGGCCTCGGACGAACTCTATGACTTTGTGATCTCCGAACAGAAAAAGCGCGGCATAGATTATATCGAAAGCGTAAGCGCTGTGAAAAACGTGCGGTAGCGCCGCCCGTCCATACGAAAAAACCGCCGCGTGCGGCTCGCGTAGAAAACCCCTAAAGCTGGGCCCGGAGCTGCAAAGGTCCGGGCTCTGCTTTATCAGGAACTTTTTTTGAGGCTGTCGACATTTGCTCAGTGCGACAGCCTTTTTTGCGCGTGATAAATTTAGCCCCCGCCTTTGAGGAAGGCAAAGGGTTGTTTTGTTGTTGAATGACTAGTACCGCCGCGTAGCTTCCGTGAGTTTTTGCTGCACAATTTCATGCTTTTCAAAATTATTTCATATGATATATAATATTGTCCCATAATCGCTCGGCTTATGAAGCCGGTCTGAGAAGAGGAGCAGGAAAATGTTTAAAAAGCCCTTGACAAGAAGACAGGAATGCCCGACGCTCAGTCAGTCAGTCAGTCGTAGCTTGTAAGTCCTCATTGCTAATCGAGCGGCCACCTGTGTGCGCAGTGTACACAGATGGCCGCTTTTTTGTTGGAGCCAATGTGGAGATGCCTCCGTAAGGCCTCGCGCATATTTTTCGCATATGCGACCGTACGGCGGCCGCACGCCTGCTGGCTGCAGAAGGCGCGAAGCGTAAAGCGGCGACATATGAAGAACAAAAGCTTAGGTGAATATACCGACGCCCTACTGGTGTTAAAAAATCTTTGCGCGCACGGGCGTTAAATTGAAGCGGGCGTTTGCCTGCGCTGCAACGAGGGAGCGGCGGCCGATCGCTTCCCTCTGACCAAAGTATTTTAGATAGAAAATTTATGTACGTTAATTTTGTAGGAAGGTGATACCGATGGAGAAACAAACGAAGGTTTATGGATGCCAAGGCCCCGCTCGCCGGGCGCCCGGAGGAGGGGGACGGCTTCTATGTGAAAAGAATTCGCCGGCCGTCCTGAAAAGCTGGGTGCGCCGCGGCCTGTTCGCCGCAGTGCTTTTATGCGCGTTGATCGTCGCGTTGGCGGGGGCTTCTCACGCGGCTAATATTGGAGCCCCTACCTTTATTCAATACGATACGTCATCGTGGACGGCCCCAACCGCATCCGGCGCCTGGTCTTTCGCAATAGGGCGGTACGCGAGAGCCAACGGCGATCATTCATTCGCCATTGGGGCGAACTCCTATATCCAGCGGGGAAACAACAATATCGCCATCGGCTACGGAGCGCGGGTGCTGAGCAGCCAATGGCCCTCCAGCGAGACCGTCGAAGCGATAGCGTTCGGATACCAGGCCCTTGTGGACTACGGCGGCGATATGGCCTTCGGGCGCAACGCCATCTCGAGAGGGCTGAGGGCGGTCGCGATAGGAACCGACGCGACTGCCGCCGGTAGAGAGTCTATGGCGCTCGGATACGGGGCGGCCGCTTCGCAAGATTATTCCACCTCCATAGGCTATCAGGCGACGGCCGCACCGGAGAGATCTACCGCCATAGGATACAGGGCGACGACCACCGCTGAAGGCGGCCTCGCTATCGGCGAGATGTCGCTCGCGAACAGGGAAGGAGGAGTGACCGGCTGGGTTCCTGATAGCTACACCGGCACGCCGTCTGGCCCCGCCTGGACAGCCACGACCGGCGCCGTCTCCGTAGGAAACGACACTGCCGGCTCGATAAGGACCAGGCAGATCACCGGAGTGGCGGCCGGCACGTATGACACCGACGCGGTCAACGTCGCGCAGCTGAAGGCCTTCGGCGGTTCGCAAGCGATGTTCTACAGCGGCGGCAGCAAGAACGGCTCGTACTCTTCCGGTACGCTGGCATCGCAGCAGAAAATGACGGACATCAAGATAGACTTCGGCGAAGGGCTCAGAGCCGAAGAAGTAAGCTACACAAGTGGATCAACGACAGAGAAACGTCTGCTCGTCACAGTAGACACCAGCAGCGACATCTACGCGAACCTCAAAGGCGAAAAGGGTGATAAGGGCGATAAGGGAGACCAAGGTGACCAGGGCCTGAAGGGCGACCAGGGCGAAAAGGGAGACAAAGGCGACAAGGGTGACACCGGAGCTACCGGAGCCCAAGGCGAAAAGGGAGACAAAGGCGACAAGGGTGACACCGGAGCTACCGGAGCCCAGGGCGAAAAGGGAGACAAAGGCGACAAGGGCGACACCGGAGCTACTGGAGCCCAGGGCGAAAAGGGAGACAAAGGCGACACCGGAGCTACTGGAGCCCAGGGCGAAAAGGGAGACAAAGGCGACAAGGGTGACAAAGGTGAAAAGGGAGACCAAGGTGACCAGGGCTTGAAGGGCGACCAGGGTGAACAGGGTCCGCAGGGCGAGACAGGCCCGCAGGGTCCCAAGGGCGAAGCCGGAGCCACAGGCGAACAAGGCCCGCAGGGTGAGCCCGGAGCCCCAGGAGCCGACGGTAAAGACGGCGCCCAAGGCCCGCAGGGTGAAACAGGCCCCGCCGGAACCGACGGCAAAGACGGGGCGCCCGGCAAAGACGGCACCGGCATAACCAAAGCCGAAGTCAACAAAGAGGGCGACCTGATCATCGACTACACAGACGGCAGACATGAAAACGCCGGCCACGTAAGCGGCGAAGGCGGAAGCGGCAGCTGGGACATCTCCGTCAACGGCAAAACCGCCACCGTCGACAAAGACAACAACACAGTGGCGCTGAACGACGGCAAAAACATCGAAATCAAAGAGACGGCTGAAAGGAAATACAGCTTCAACGTCTCCGAGACGCCGGAATTCACCAGAGTAGACGTCAAAGGCGACGAAAACAACATCGGCATCGACAACGGCGGCAACAGAATCATCAACGTTGCGGACGGTGTTGAAAACAGCGACGCGGCAAACATCGGCCAGCTCAGCGCGGTCAGCGCCGACGTGGCGGACAACAGCACTAAAATCACCAACATAGCCGGAGACGTGTCGAACAACAGCACGAGAATCAACAACATCGCGTTAGACGTAACTAAAAACAGCACCAACATCGAAGCGATAAGCAAAGACATGAGCCTCGTCGTCAAATACGACGGAGCCGGCAAAGAGACAATCACCCTCGGCGGAGAAAACGGCACACAAATCAAAAACGTAGCCGCCGGCACAGAAGCGACGGACGCGGCAAACGTCGGCCAGCTCGACCAACTCAAAGCCAAAGGGCAAGACTACGCGGGAGACGCTGGAGATAAAATCCACAGAGACCTCGGCAGCCAGCTCAACATCAAAGGCGGCGCCACCTCCGTATCCGCGGCCGACAACATCGGAGTAATATCCGACGGAAACGACACGCTGAACATCAGACTCGCCAAAGACATCACC
>NZ_JMKI01000011.1 GCF_000712295.1 Synergistes jonesii
CAAGAAGGCAGTGAAGCATAAAGCAAAACAGCACCGGCCGTGTCCAAGGAAGACGACCGCCGGTATTATGTGCAGACCGATGCAAGCAGACACAAGTGGTTTGGTGAAGAACACGGATATGCAACTTTGCACGCATATATAGACGATGCGACAGGGGTCGTTACAGGGGCGTTCTTTACTGAAACTGAATGTATGCGCGGCTATGCCGCGGCGCTGGAACAAGGGATGCTTGCATATGGATTGCCTCTGTCCATATACAGCGACCGCCATACTATATTCCGTTCGCCCAAGGAGTTGACCGACGATGAGATTTTGAGCGGAACGGAGCTGCCGCTGTCAAACTTTGGCAAGGCGCTGTATGAGCTTGGTATAAAGCAGATAACGGCGCACAGCCCTCAGGCCAAGGGACGTATAGAAAGGCTCTGGAATACATTTCAGGACAGGCTCATCGCCGAATTGAGGTTTTCATCCATCACAAACATCGCTGACGCTAATAAGATGATAGCGGAAGGTTTTATCAGCGACTATAACCGCAGGTTTGCAGTGCTGCCGCATGAGGACGGTAGCGCCTGCATGCCTTTTGACAGAAGCATCGATCTCGGACTTGTTTTCTCCATAAGGGACACGAGAAGGGCCGGCGGGGGGAATACCATATCATACAAAGGGGAGATATATACTCCAGAGGATGAAAAGAGCCCCGTATTTGTTCGTGGAAGAATACTGGAAGTCAGGGAAACCTTTGACGGGGCCGTTTACGTCATACAAAACGGCATGCCAGTCCTAATGAAGAAGGTGTTTAGGGCGCAAAAAGCGATCGATGTAGGCGTGAAAAAGAAAGCAGGCGCTGTGTCACCACACAAGCCTGCTTCGGACCACCCCTGGCGGGGTGGATTTAAAATCAAACCTGCTATATATAATAACACACAAACAGGGAGGGAGTGACATTTTCTCAGAACAATTAGGGTGACATTTTCTCTGGTTATTGACACAGACTATAGACGATTTATTGAAAGGAGGCGGTAATGATGGCGCTCAGTGAGATGCAGGAGCGGTTTTGTCAGTTTTACGTCGGCGAATGCAGGGGCAACGGCACTGAGGCCGTCGTCCGCGCCGGCTATACAGAGAATAGGAGTTCCGCCGCCGTCATCGCCAGTCAGAACTTAAGAAAGCTTAATATTATCAGGCGTATCAACGATTTGCGGCGCGAAGCGCTGGCCGCGTCAGGTTATGACAAGGAGAAAGTACGCGAGCTTATCGTGCGCAGGTTTGTAGGGATCGTGGGCACCAATCTGACCGACATCGTACATATTTCACCGGGCAGAGACGACCCACGCCGTGAAGAAATACTAAAAGAACTTGCCGAGAACAACGGCGGGCAGCGCATACTTGATTTCGGCAGTCTGCTTTTCGTGCCGACTACCGGGCTGACCGAGGAGGAGCGCGGCGCGATAAAGAAGTTGAAGGCGATCCCGGCGACGGAACATTCCGACGGCGGCCTGGAAGTGGAGCTCAACGATCCCATAGCGGCGGCGAAGCTGCTGGCGGAGATTTCCGGGATAAAGGAAAGCGACGGCGCGGTCAGTATCAATTTAGAGTCTGTTCACATTAAATTGCATCTACGATCATAGCAAAGTAGATGAACCCACAGAACAGCACGTCAAGCTTATCGTAACGGGTAAATATTTTCCGAAGGTAGTGTAACTTATTCTGTGTAAACCCCTTGCCCCTGGATCGATGTAAGACATCAAAGGGTTACCGTTACTGCTTCAGTATCACCATAATGACATACGCTATCCGGGCTGTCAATGGACTGCAGCCCGGACTTTTCTTATAGGCGTTTAGGGCTATTCCAGATCTCCGGGTTCTATGCGTTCCTCAAAGTAAATGCACAGCTGTGACAGAATTTTACTCCAGTCCCTGTCCCTGCCGGTCCACTTTTCAGTGATGTCCATCGTCGCAAGATAAAGGAGCTTGAGAAGGGCGTCGTCTGAGGGGAAGATCGTACGTGTTTTTGTCACTTTCCTGAGCTGCCGGTTGTAGTTCTCGATCTGGTTTGTCGTATAGATCATCCGGCGCAGCTCATAGGGATACTTGAAATAAGCGGATAACTGAGGCCAGTTGTTCCGCCAGCTCGCTACCGAAGACGGGTATTTCGAGCCCCACTTCTCTTCAAGTCTGTCAAGCCCTTCCTCGGCCTGCTCCAGTGTAGGAGCCTGATAGACACCCTTCAAATCATTCATAAAAGCCTTAATGTCCTTGTAAGAGACGAATTTTGTCGTGTAACGGATCTGATGGACAATGCAGCGCTGGATTTCGGCCTTGGGATATACGGCGCTTATCGCATCTGCAAAGCCTGTCAGGCCGTCGACGGAGATAATGAAAATATCTTCGGTGCCGCGATTACGGATCTCGTTAAGGACACCGACCCAGTACTTGGCGCTCTCATTTCCGCCGACCCACAGGCCAAGGACTCACGATGCCCT
>NZ_JMKI01000012.1 GCF_000712295.1 Synergistes jonesii
AATGAAAATATCTTCGGTGCCGCGATTACGGATCTCGTTAAGGACACCGACCCAGTACTTGGCGCTCTCATTTCCGCCGACCCACAGGCCAAGGACTTCACGATGCCCGTGCAGTCTTGTCCCAATAGCAACATAAACGGCTTTCTTGACGG
The DNA here is from genome assembly GCF_000712295.1 of Synergistes jonesii. Taxonomy (NCBI): domain Bacteria; kingdom Thermotogati; phylum Synergistota; class Synergistia; order Synergistales; family Synergistaceae; genus Synergistes; species Synergistes jonesii. The sequence goes on from NZ_JMKI01000012.1 coordinate 153, forward strand.
TTCGGCCGTCCTGCCTCACATTGAAATGCACGGCGTCCATAAAGACGACTGCATACTTTTTGGCCAGCGGCCGGTTCTGCCATTCTTTGGCAATCGGCAGAATTCGATCCGTCATTCGCGAAATCATTTCAGCAGAGGCATCCACACCGTAGATAGACTGCAGGTGAGCCGAGATATCCCGGGTCGTCATGCCTTTTGCATACATGGACAGGACCTGATCCTCTATATTTGAGATATCGGTCTGGTTCTTTTTGACTGACTGCGGTTCGAAGTCACCCTTGCGGTCTCTGGGGACGTCGATCGGGATATCTCCGGCCGAAGAGGTGACTGTTTTAGGGCTGTAGCCGTTGCGGCTGTCATCTGTATGCTTGTTCTTGTAGTCATATTTGCTGTAACCGAGATGGTCATCCATCTCGGCTTCCAGCATCTGCTGGATCGTATCTCCGAGAAGATCCCTCAGCATAGCCTGTACGTCCTGGGCGTCTTCCGGTTTGTAGTGGGAAAGGAGACTCTGAATAAGCGCTTTTCTTTCCGGTGTCAGTTTTCTCTGTCTTGCCATAAAAATATCCTCCTGGATTGAATTTATCTTAACACCAATCCAGGAGGCTTGCTTTCTTCTCTATGGAGTTTACACAGAATTTGTTATACTCTCGGAAAAATATCTCTTATTGCCGCTAATCAAGCACTGGTAAACTGGCTGTTTGACAATGTAAAAGACACATCACCATGCGTCGTGTACGGGCTTATCCCGCCTTATGTTCCCCATGTATCAAACGGCTATTTTTCTGTTCTGTCTGACAACATTAAAAGTCTGCCTGATAAATTAAATGCCTTTACATTAAATGAATTTGGACAGCGGTACACGACGGAACATTTTTATACAGGTATATCTGATTTAAGCTACAGCAGTACGTTTAATAAGCAAGAAGTTGAGGCGACTCTGAAAGAAAACATGCTATTTTGGGGACGGCTATATGATTTGCCGGTAGATGCTATAGAGCAGATTTCTATGCCGTGCATCAATATCGGTCCGTGGGGAAAGGATTTCCATAAGATGACGGAGCGTGTTTTAAAAGAAGATTTATATGTGAGAACCCCGCAGATTATTGCGGAAGCGATTCGTCTTGTCCTTTCTTTCTCATAGCGGGCAAAAACATAACGTCAAGAAAGATCATACCACCGGCTGAGCCGGTGGTATGTCCAGGTCCTACAATGGCCTATTGCCGGCAGCTCTTAACGAGCTTGAAGTCCGTCAACCGCACCTATTTCCCGGGCAACCCCTAAAGGGGCTTCCTGGGTTTCTTACTACCTGCGTTCACCAGCATACCCGCAAACGGGTCCGTTGGTTCAAACAGTGATAACTGATCTGACTGATAGTCTTCCTGAAGCTGCCTTCTTACTATACTCCGCTATCTTCTTCTGATTGCGACCCACGGTATCAACATAATAACCGCGGCACCAAAAATGTCTATTGCCATACTTGTATTTCATCTGTACAAACTTATCGAATATCATAAAGGAGCTTTTTCCTTTCAGATATCCCATAATTTGAGAAACGCTGTATTTAGGCGGTATGGCGATCAACATATGGATATGGTCAGGGCAAAGTTCAGCTTCGATGATTTCTATTTCTTTCCTTTCGCAGAGACTTCTTAGAATTTTGCCTATTTCATTTTTCCATAGACGATTTGTCTTCTGAATTTAGGTGCGAAGACTACATGATATTTTGCAATTCCATTTGGTGTGTGCTAATGTCTCACTGTCCATACAGGATCTCCTCTGTACGTTGTTTAAGACGGTTGACGGACCTTCCTAATCTTACGGCAGAGGAGATTCTACGCATAGCTATAAGCAAAAGGGACTCCCGGCTAAGCCGGGAGTCCCTTTTTGTGATGGGGCACAACTGTGAGGCACAGCATGTACGGAGGATAGCTATAGGCGTAGCGGGAAGCGACTTGGGCGGCGGTGTTATCATCATCCAGCCCAAACTAAAGCCCCTCGCGGCGAGCTGTTGTCTAAAAGAGGCTGTGAGCCGTGCGCGGCTCTACATCAACGCTGGGCTCCATTACAGCGTGCGGCGAGGTACGGTGCAGGTTGAACGCCCCATAGCAACAGCCCTCGTCGGCTATGGCTTTTCGCGTTTTCGCACGGAGCGCGTCGACGCTCTGCTCTCGAAGGTGCTGCTCTTGCATGAAAATAGCGACGTCTACGTGCAACATAATAAAACGTATAAAATATTTCAACAGATCAGACTCCGATACTTCCCTTTACATATCAATAAGCGTTATTTACGTCTATTACACCTCTGATTTAAATATTTACGAAGTAATGATATGTCTTGGTCGCAATCGTTTCGTTTCAAATAGATGAACTTCATGTACGTCATCTCCTCAGGTTCCAGCGGGATCGCCGCCACTCCATAGTATTCACCAAACGATTCAGGCCCTACCGTAACCCCTTTGCCCTTTTTCACAAAATCCATGATAGTGTAGATATTATCGCTTCGATATATCCGTTTCGGAACTATTTTATGCGCGACGCATATATCCTTTATAATCCTGTCCTCCATTGAATGCTCTAACGACGTTATAAGAGCATCTTCCTGGATGTCATTAAAAGTGATGCATTTCCATTTGTGCCTTGGATCGACAATGGACATCAGTACACACTGCCTCTCACAGATTAAATCATAGACAGCAAGTTTTTTTGCAAAGGAAATCCCTCCCTGTAAAGGCAGCCTGTCCAATATAATATCTATATGTCCGTTAGCCAAATCAGGAAAGAAATCTCGTCCAGCTTCTGTAATAAAAGTCGCATTAATATCCGTGTGTATATCAAGAAAACGGACCAAATCCTCAAAAACACCGCTAGAGAACACGCGAGCGCCTACTCCTATGCGCAGATGCCTTCTCGACCGATCGCAATCACCGCGCAACTGTTGCATCAACACATCCCAGGTAATTTTTACAGGCTGAATTTGTTGACAAAAAATTACGCCCATTTCAGTAAGGTAGACCCCGTGCGGCGTCCTGCGAAACAGAGAAAAGCCAAGCTCTGTTTCTAACTTCTTTATGCTCAGAGTCAACGCAGGTTGCGAGACGTGCAAATTTTCAGACGCTTTCAGAAAACTACCGCTTTCAGCAACGCTAAGTACATATGTCAGCTGCCTGATATCCACGGTCTACCCTCCCTTGTAATAGTTATAAAGTCCAACACGCTAACAATTCTAAACGAATATTCTCACATATGCAAATATTTTAGTTATAAATTTCTATTATACGCCATATTATTAATATGTATTTCACAACTTCTGGATTTCTTTCTAAAATATATAATATCCTATCTAATCAACAGGAAGGTGGCCATTATATGAAGCCGAAGTATCTATTAACAGGCAATGAGGCTATTGCACGAGGGGCTTATGAGGCTGGCGTAAAAGTATGTTCTTCTTATCCCGGTACGCCGAGCACAGAAATTTTTGAAAATCTTCCACAATATCAAGGCGAGCTATACTGCGAATGGGCGCCGAACGAAAAAGTGGCCGTGGAGGTAGCATACGGCGCGGCTATCGCTGGCGCCCGCAGCCTCTGTGCCATGAAACACGTTGGGGTAAACGTAGCCGCCGATCCACTTTTTACAGCGGCATACAATGGCGTCAACCGCGGATTCGTAATAGTGACGGCCGATGATCCGAGTATGCACTCCTCACAAAATGAGCAGGATAACCGTTATTACGCAAAGGCGGCGAAGGTAGCGCTCGTAGAGCCGTCGGATTCTCAGGAATGCATAGATTTCTTAAAAGAAGCGTATAAGATATCGGAAAGGTTTGATATGCCGGTTCTTTTTCGTACAACGACAAGGATCTCTCATTCAAAAAGCCTCGTTAGTTTCTCAAAACGTCAGCAGGCAGAAGCGTTCGTTTACAAACGTAACGTTCGTAAAAATGTTTGTACGCCCGCCAATGCATATCTGAATCATCCAAAGGTAGAAACAAACCTGAATATGCTTCAGGAGTACAGCAATGTCTGCCCGCTCAACCAAATGGAGCTTAGGGGACGGGAAAACGGCGTCATAACGGCGTCGATCGCCTATCAATATGCAAAGGAAGTTTTTCCAGAGGATACTTCTTTCTTGAAATTGGGACTCACCTATCCTATGCCTATGGACCTTATCAGAGATTTCGCCTCTAAAGTAAAGAAACTCTATGTCATAGAAGAGTTGGAACCCTTCATGGAGGAACAGATCAAAGCGGCGGGAATCGACTGCATTGGCAAAGAACTGGTCAGCAATATGTACGAACTGAATCCTCAGCGCCTTCGTGAAATGCTGTTCGGCGTCAAACCTGAGACAAAGCCCTTAGACGTTGAGGCCGTCTCCCGCCCGCCCGCACTTTGCCCGGGCTGCCCGCACCGCGGATTCTTCTATACCATGGCAAAGGGAAAGAATTTCATAGTCACGGGTGACATAGGCTGTTATACACTCGGAGCGGCGGCTCCGCTAAATGCGATGGACACTACTATTTGCATGGGCGGCGGCTTTACCGTCGGTATGGGCATGGCGAAGGCGTTCGAGGCAACTGGCCAGACGGAAAAGAAAGTCTTCGGCGTAGTCGGAGACTCGACGTTTTTTCACAGCGGCCTGACAGGAGCCGTTGAAATCATTTACAACAGGGGGCAGGTGATCCCCGTCGTTCTCGACAACCACATCACAGGCATGACAGGGCATCAGGACAATCCAGGCACCGGCTATACGCTCCAAGGCGAAATCGCAGCCTCGATCAAAATAGAAGAGATATTAAAATCATGCGGGTATAAGGACATTTTTATTGTAGACCCGCAAGATCTGGCAGCCATGCAGAAAGCGGTCGACGACGCGCTCGCCTCCGAAGTGCCGGGCGCGATTATCACACGCCGTCCATGCCTGCTCACAAAACGAACTAAGCATGACATAGGATTGTGCGTGGTGGACGCAGCCAAGTGCATAGGATGTAAAAAGTGCCTGTCGGTAGCGTGCCCGGCAGTCACCATAAAAAATAAAAAGTGCGCTATCGACCCGACACAGTGCGTAGGCTGCACTGTCTGCGCGCAGGTCTGTCCGGTAGGTGCGATTTCCAGAAAGGAGGGGAAGTAATGAATACTAAGAGCGCGATTTTAGTCGGCGTCGGCGGGCAGGGAGCCATTTTGACAGCAAAGGTATTCGTCAACGGTTTAATGAAAAAAGGGTACGACGTGAAAATGTCCGAAGTCCACGGGATGAGTCAGCGCGGAGGAAGCGTTTCCACACAGGTACGCTGGGGAGAAAAGGTATATTCCCCGTTAATTGGCGGTGGCGAATCAGACTTGATGGTAGCCTTCGAGAAAATGGAAGCAGTCCGCTACGCGAATTACCTAAAACCAGAAGGTATTGCGGTCATTAACGACTATGAGCTTGCTTCATCTACCATAGCGGCCGGACTTTGTCAATATCCGGAAGGCTGCCTTGAAGCAATGAAGAAAAATTTCAAGTGCCATGTGTTGAACGCGGCCGATATCGCTATCGGACTTGGCAACGCAAAATGTATGAATATAGTGCTCTTCGGTGCGATGACGAAAACACTTGCGCTGGAAGACATTAACTGGGAGGAAATTATTCATGAGACTGTTCCGCCCAAGTTCCTCGAACTGAACTTGGCGGCCTTCCATGCCGGACGTAATGCTGTAAGGTAAGATAAGGCAAGGGTCATGAATATATATGAACAGTATCGTTCCAAGCTCCGTACGCCGGATGAAGCCGTACAGGCGGTTAAGAGCGGCGACTGGGTCGACTATACGGCCACCTTAAGCTATCCCGCGCTGCTTGACGAGGCTTTAGCCAGGCGCAAGGACGGATTAAGAGATGTCAAAATACGCGGGAATCTGATTTTCGGCCCGATCCATGTAGTCGAGTGCGATCCGGAAAGAGAACATTTTATCTATAACAGCTGGCACTGTTCTGCTTATGAGAGAAAACTGTGCGACAAAGGGCTCTGCAACTACATACCTATGGTTTTTCGCAACGTCGTGCCATATTACCGACACTTTCTGACCGTAAACGTGGCGATGATGTGCGTAACGCCGATGGATAAGCACGGTTACTTCAATCTCTCAACCGCAACCGGTGTAGGGCGCGGGATACTTGAAAAGGCCGACGTTGTGATTTTAGAAGTTAATGAAAATCTGCCGCGTGTTTACGGCGGTTTTGATGAAGTCATCCATATATCGGACGTCGACTATATTGTGGAAGGGACCCACCAACCGCTGCGGCAGTTCCCGGTAGCGCAGGCTACGGAGGAGGATATAAAAATTGCCGAGATAATAGTGCCCTATATACCTTCTGGAGCGACGCTGCAGTTGGGAATAGGAGCTATGCCGAACGTTGTCGGCACACTGCTGGCAGAATCCGATCTCAAAGACTTGGGCATGCATACAGAGTTGTGCGGCGACGCTTATTACGAGTTGTTTAAAGCGGGCAAGCTGACAAACGCACAAAAAACAATTCACAGGCATAAAGGAATGACCGGCATCATTATCGGCTCACAGAAGCTCTATGAATGGGTGGATCAAAATCCCGGAATTGTTGCAGCACCGCTGGAATATATCAACGCCCCTGAGACGATAGGACGGTTGGATAATATGATATCCATCAACAGCTGCATCTCGATGGATCTATACGGACAGGTCTGCGCTGAAAGCGCCGAGCTGCGTCACATCAGCGGCACTGGCGGTCAACTGGATTATCTGACAGGCGCGGCCATGTCCGCAGGCGGTAAGGCCTTTGTCTGTATGACATCTTCTTTTAAGGACAAAAACGGTGTGCGCAAGTCGCGTATATTGCCTCATTTTCGCGGGGATATAGTTACAGATCCACGAAGTCAGGCCTATTATCTGGTAACTGAGTACGGCGCCGTCAACTTGACGGGACGGAGCACATGGGAACGCGCCGAACTTCTGATTGCAATCGCGCATCCAGATTTTCGCGAAGAATTAATTTCAGCGGCAGAAAAGCAGAAAATCTGGCGAAAATCAAATAAACGATAGTAATACAAGGAGGTAAGGTTATGCTTTCGGAAGCAATGTATGCACTTGGCGCCAAAAAGTCCTGCATACGCGAACTTTTTGAATATGGAATGCGTCAGTCCGCAGTCGTAGGGGCAGAAAACGTCTACGATTTTTCAATTGGCAACCCATCAATTCCGGCGCCGCAAAAGGTCAAGGATGCTTTTGTCCGATTACTTACAGAACGAGACAGCCTGGAGATTCACGGTTACACTCAAGCGGCAGGCCGCATGGACGCAAGGGAGGCAATCGCTGAAGGCCTGAACAGTAGGTACAACGCATGTATCAGGGCACAGAACATTTTCTTCACTTGCGGAGCTGCCCCTGCGCTCGTCGCATTGATTCGCGCACTTGCCGTTGACGGGGCCGAGATACTGGCGATCGCTCCCTATTTCCCCGAATACCGTCCCTTTGTCGAGAGCAATGGAATGCGTTTCACAATAGTTCCAGCTGACACAGATGCATTTCAGATATCATTCAGCGCCCTGGAGGCTCAGTTAACACCGCATACACAGGCGGTGATCGTAAACTCTCCCAATAATCCTTCTGGCGTCGTATATACGGAAGAAACGCTGAGAAGGCTTGGGGCTATTCTCAAAAGAAAGAGCAGGGAATACGGACATTTCATATATATTATTGCGGATGAACCTTATCGTGAATTGGCATATGACGGCGTCAAGGTCCCGTTCATCCCCTCTGTCTATCCTGATACCGTAGTATGTTATTCATTCTCAAAATCACTCTCCCTTCCCGGAGAACGCATCGGATATATTTGCGTCCCAGATTGCGCGGCGGAAAGCCAAAAACTTTTTACCGCCGTTGCAGGCGCTGCGCGAACCATAGGTCATGTATGCGCGCCCTCGCTTCTGCAGCTTGTAGCGGCGGAAGCCGTACAAGCAGGAGCCTGCCCTGATCTTGAAGCATATGACCGTAATCGCGTTATGTTGTATGAGGCTCTGACATCATATGGATATCAGTGCGTAAAGCCTACCGGCGCATTTTATATGTTCGTGAAGGCTCCCGACGGCGACGCGGCCGCTTTTTCAGAACTTGCAAAGGGCGAAAATCTTTTGATAGTCCCTGGGGGAGACTTCGGATGCCCCGAGTTCTTCCGTATAAGCACCTGCGTCGCGCCGGAAATGATAGAACGCAGTCTGTCAGTATTTAAGCGCCTAATAGAGTCTATTAATTAAGATATTAGCTCTAACGGCAACGCGGCATTTACTAAAATCTATTCTTTAATCTAAGGGCCGGGCAAAATAGCAGTTTCCCAGGGCAAGCTCTGTCTATTGTTTTCAACTTCTGCATTGACTCTGTAAATATACTGTGAAAAGGAAGGTGTTTTTTATGTCCAGTAATTTAAAATCAGCCGGCAACGCTTTTAGCGGAGTCTATGGATTTTTAATGACGGCTATCGGTTGCGCTTTGGGCATCGGCACTATATGGAGGTTCCCATACTCTCTTGGCGCCAACGGCGGTGCCATTTACCTGATCGCCTACGTTGCCATTATCGCAGCCATAGGAGTCCCGTTGCTTGCGGCGGAAACCGCTATAGGCTTCAAATCACAGAAAACGGCCGTTTTAGCGTACAGAGAATTAAGTCCAGACCGGAAAATATGGTCGATTGCAGGTTACCTCCACTTTGCCGCTGCGCTGATGATTATATCTTACACACTTCCTATATATGCCTGGATACTTGGCTATCTTTATAACACGGTAGCCGGGACATTCGCTGGGTTAAACGCAAACGGCTTAAGCTCGTTTTTCGAGCAATTTTCCGCTGACAAACCTTTGATCATTTCCCTAATGATGCTCAATATAGCGATAAACATGCTGGTTTTGAGAGGCGGTGTAAAGAAGGGGGTAGAATTGCTTACAAAAGCGCTGCTTCCAGTATTAGGGGTGATTATGGTCGTCCTGATTATCGCAGGATTAAGAATGGAAGGAGCTTTCGAGGGCGTAAAATATTTATTTAAGCCCGATTATTCCCTTTTTAATATCTCCTCGCTCAAAAATGCGTTGGGGCAGGCCTTCTATGCAATAGGGCTTGCTATCTTGGCCAACATGGTATTCGGCAGTTACCTCAAAAACCCGGATGAAAATATTGGCAAAACTTCTGCCGTCATCTGTATTTCATTGGTCACCGCCGGCGTCATGGCGGGGTTGATGATCTTTCCGGCCCTATTCGCCAGCGGCTTGAAAGCTCAATCTGGAGTTGCTCTGGTGTTTATGACAGTTCCACTTATTTTTGACACGATGCCATTAGGACGTCTAATGGGAACGTTATTCTTCCTGGGTTTTTACATCGCTGCCTTAACTTCATCAACTGGAGTCGCAGAGGCTGTTATCGGTATGATCATGGAACAATTTCATATGAATCGCAAAAAGACGCTGCCGTTTCTCATTGCCATAATGACAATAATCGGGTACTTCGCTCTGCCGGCTGGCGATTTTTTCAACATTTGCGACATCATTACGAGCAACTATCTGATTATCTTAGGCGCCCTGGCTATTGCAATTTTCACCGGTTGGATATGGGGGGTAGATAATTTTGTAGAAGCCATTAATGTGAAAAACCACTTTGTAAAATTATGGATGAAAATCAGCGTTAAATATATTGCTCCGGTTGTGATAGTGATTATTTTTGTTACATCTATATTCCTATAGCAACATATTTAGTTAATATTAATTAAAGAGAAAAGGGCCGTCCAAGCAGGCGGCCTTTCTCTTATATTAGGTGCCGTTCAGTTTACTGGAATGCTTTCAGCTTTTCTCCGAACTCGCGCGCCTTCTTGAGTGAGACATCAGGGCGCTTGCCGATAGAAATTTTCTTCCGCTCTCTCCGGCTTGTGAGACATACCGCCAATATTTCTGCCAGCCTGGCGCGACCTCAAGATAAAGCCCATCCCTGTCAGCCATCATAAAACGCTGTGTCCCCGGCTTCAAGCCTGCACGGACAATTTAATCAGCAACTGAATTACCTTCAATGGTAAATACTAGAATATTCTTCTTTGTAAATTCTCTGGTAGCAGCTGCACGTTCGACGCGGTGCCATATTTTATCTGCCGGGGGGCGAAGATGCTCTCGCCTAAATGGTTCCTGCTTTGTTCGATAATTATATGCTCGCTCATGTCCATTTCCCTCGGCAGCTCGTGGACGACGATAGGCACGATGGGCGTGGCGCTTATGGGAGTCGGTGAGGGGCTCGGCATTCCCGCCCCCATGAGCGCAGGCGCGATTCTTTCCGGCGCATTTTTCGGCGACAAACAGTTTCCACAATCCGATACGACTAACTTTGCTCCCGCGGTCGCCGGCACAGACCTCTACTCGCACGTCCGTTCGATGTTCTGGACGACGGTCCCCGGGCTGGGCTGTCGATGATAGCCTTCACATATCAACATCTGTAAAGATATTTTTCTTGACAGGCGTTTCGTCATTTTGTATAATTTCACGGTCGATGCGGGGGAGGGAATCGCTGTGACGGAAAAAAATTCTTTGGAGCAGCGTGTCAGAGACGGGCTTCTTTTCGATAATTACGGATCGCTGCTGACTAAAAGGCAGCGCGCGGCGTGCAACATGGTTCTGCTTCAGGATCTTTCCCTCGCCGAGGCCGCGGAAGCCCTCGGCGTTTCGCGGCAGGGCGTTCACGACCTTATAAGCCGCGCGCGCGAGTGTATGGAGGGGGCCGATAAGGCGTTCGGTGTCATCGTTCTGACTCAAAAGCTCGAACACATAGGCGAGCTCCTTGAAGAAAACAAAAGCCGCCTCCCCGGGGACTTGTATACGACGTTTAAAAAATTACTTGGAGCATAGGTGCCGCGATGTTTGACTCATTAAAAGAACGCTTCGAAAATATTTTTGCAAACCTGAGAGGCAAGGGCAAGCTCACCGAAGAGGATATAAACATAGCGCTGCGCGAAGTCCGCCGCGCGCTGCTCGAGGCCGACGTGAACTTCAAAGTCGTCAAGGACGTGGTGGAGGCGATCAGGACGCGCGCGACGGGGCGGCAGGTCGTAGAATCGGTGACGCCTTCGCAGCTCATTTTTACGATCGTTTACGAAGAGCTCGTGAGGATCATGGGCGACGCGCCGGTGCCTCTTGCGGTTTCGCCGAAGCCGCCGACCGTTTACATGATGGTCGGCCTTCAGGGCTCCGGCAAGACGACGACCTCGGTGAAGATAGCGCGCCGCATGCTGAAGGGGCACAAGCCCCTCGTCGTGGCCTGCGACCTGCGCAGGCCGGCGGCGGTCGACCAGCTGCGCGTGCTCGCGGAAAAGGCGGGAGTTCCCTTCTTCGGCCCCGAACCGGGCGAGAGGGACGCGGTGGCGGTCGCCAAGAAATCGCGCGCCTTCGCCGAGTCGCGCCTCTGCGACCTGATAATCCTCGACACCGCCGGACGTCTTCAGCTCGACGACGAGCTGATGTGCGAGCTCGAGGAGATGAAGTCGGCGTCCGAGCCGACGGAGATACTTCTCGTGGTCGATTCGATGACGGGTCAGGAAGCCGTCAACGTAGCCGACGCCTTCAACAAGCGCCTCGGGCTGACCGGCGTCGTGCTGACGAAGCTGGACGGCGACGCCCGCGGAGGCCCCGCGCTTGCGGTGCGCGCCGCGGCGGGCGTCCCGATAAAGCTCGCGGGCTGCGGCGAGAAGACGGAGGACCTGGAGCTCTTCGACGCGCGTCGCATGGCCCAGAGGATCATCGGCATGGGCGATATGGAGGGGCTCATAGAAAAGGTCCAATCCGCGACCAGCGAAGCCGATATAGAGCGCATGACGCAGAGCCTGAAGACGAACCGCTTCACGCTCGAAGACATGCTGGTGCAGCTGCGCCAGATACAGAAGCTGGGGCCTCTCGAAAAGGTCGTGGAGATGCTGCCGATACCGGGCGCGAGCAAGGCGCTCAAAGACGCCGAGATAGACCCCAAGCGCATGAAGCAGACCGAAGCGATAATACTTTCGATGACGCCTAAGGAGCGCCGCAACCCAGAAATAATAAAGGGCGGGCGCCGCAGGCGCATCGCGGAGGGCTCAGGCACGTCGGTGCAGATGGTCAATCAGCTGCTCGCGCAGTACGAGCAGATGAAGGGCATGATGAAGACCTTCGGCAAGATGGCCGGCGGCAGGGGCGGCTTCAAGATGCCGCGCGGGATGGGCGCCTTTATGAAGGGGCGCCGCGGGTTTTTCGGTTAAGAAATTAAGATTGATTCGGAAAAAATTCCGTTTTCAATAAAGGTCTCACCAAAGACAGGCACAGGAGGTGTAAGCACAAATGTCAGTTCGTATTCGTCTTTCCCGTCACGGGAAGAAGAAGGCTCCATTCTACCGTCTCGTGGTGGCGGATTCACGTTCGCCGAGGGACGGCCGCTTCATCGAGATACTGGGCACCTACAACCCGCTCGTGGAGCCCGCAGAGATCAAAATAGACGCCGAGCGTGCGGCCAAATGGCTGGCAAACGGGGCATCCCCGTCCGACACGGCCAAAGCGCTGCTTAAAAAGGCGGGAATCATTGACGCGCCGGCGGCGGAATAAGGAAGGTCTGAATGATGGCAAATTATGTCGAACTCGTAGAGCTGATTGTCCGCCGCCTCGTCACGAAGCCCGAAGAGGTCTTTGTGAGCGAAGAGCGTTCGGAAGCCGGCGCGATACTTATCTCGGTAAAGGTCGCGCAGGAGGACATAGGCCGCGTGATTGGCAAGAAAGGCTCGACGATAAACGCGATCCGCCACGTAGCGAAGGCCGCTTCGATCAAATCCGGCGAAAAGGTGGATGTGGATGTCAAAGAAGAAGAGTGACGGCCCGAGTGAAAGGAGATACGAGATAGGCAAAATCGTCGGCGTTCACGGCATCGGAGGCGATCTGACGCTGCTGCCGCAGACGGACTTCCCCGCGCGCTTCGAGGGCATGGAGACTCTCGACCTGACGCTGCCGGGAAAGCCGATGCGCAGCTATAAAGTGCGCAGTATCAAACCTTACGAGGGCAAGAAGACATTCTTCGTCAGCCTTGAAGGAATAACGGACCGCGACGCGGCGGAGGCCCTCAGGGGCGCGTCCGTGACGGTCGCGGAGGATGAAAGGGTAGAACTTGAAGAGGGCGAATACTGGCTCGACGAGATCATTGGGCTCGAAGTGTTCGACGAGGTCGGCGCCAAGCTCGGCGAGATAACGGAAGTCCTTTTCACCGGCGCGAACGACGTCTACATAGTGAAGACGCCGGAGGGCGCGCTGAAGGCGCTGCCCGCCGTGGACGAGGTGATAAAAAGCGTCGAAGCAGCAAATGGAAGCATGACAGTAAATATCCCCGAAGGCCTGTGGGAGTGATATGAAGATATCCGTGATAACGGCATTCCCGGAGCTTATGCGCAGCTACGCGGCGTCGAGCGTCCTCGGGCGCGCCGTCTCCTCCGGAAAGCTGGAGGTGCGGATTATCGACGTCAGAGATTTTTCTCACGGCGCCTACCGCCAGATAGACGACTACTGCTACGGCGCGGGCGGAATGATGCTTATGGCGGAGCCGCTCGCCGAAGCGCTCGAGTCGGCGTCGGGCTGGGGAAAGCCCTACGTCGTATATCCGAGCCCCCAGGGGACGCATCTCCATCAGGAGCTTGTCGAAGACCTCTCGCGCAAAGAACATCTGACGATAGTCTGCGGGCATTACGAGGGAATCGACGAGCGCTTCACGCAGAAGTACGTTGACGCGGAGATCTCTCTCGGCGACTTTGTGCTGACCGGCGGCGAAATGCCGGCTATGGCGATAATCGACGCAGTTTCGCGGCTTATCCCCGGAGTGGTCGGGAGCGCTTCGTCGGTGACGGAGGATTCTTTCTACGGCGGAATGCTCGACACGCCCCACTACACGCGCCCCGCGGAGTGGCGCGGCGAAAAAGTGCCGGAGGTCCTCACCGGGGGCGACGCGAAGGCTATCGAGAGGTGGCGCAGGCGGCGCTCCGTCGAAAGGACTCTCGAAAGGCGTCCCGACGTGGCTGCGAGAGCCGGAATCATTCCCTGGCTTTCGGGCGGCGCCTACGTAGTGGAAGTACACTATCCGGTGCTCGGCAGAGACGGCGAGAAAGCCTCCACGGCGATAACGGGCATGGACCTGCACGACATAGCGCGCGCGTGCCGCGCCTACGGGATAAAAAAATATCTGCTCGTAACGCCTATCGCGCAGCAGCGCGAGATGGCGAAGCGAATCGCGTGGCACTGGACGGCCGGCTGGGGCGCGGAGTACAACCCCGACCGCAAAGAGGCCTTTTCGACTCTCAAGATATTCGCGTCGGTGCAGAAAGCGCTCGAATGGGTGCGCGAAAGGGAGAAGAAAGAGCCCTTCAAAATAGCGACGACCGCAAGGCGCGTCGGAGGGGCGCAGCACTGGCTCACGCTGAAAAGGCGGATACTGAAGGACGACGAGAGCCCACTCTTCTTCTTCGGGACGGGCTGGGGGCTGCACGGCGAAGTAATGGATATGGCAGATGCCGTCATGACGCCGATAACGGGCGGCAGAGACGGCTGGAACCACCTCTCGGTGCGGAGCGCCGTAAGCATAACGCTTGACAGGTTCTTCGGCTGGAGGTAGCGAAATGGGAAGGGCGTCGGTCCTTCGCGGTAAAAAAATAAAAATACAGCAAAAAGAGGGAGGGAAACCTCATGCAAGATCCAAGAATGGCTCTGGTTGAGAAGAAATTCCATAAAGACGCGGATTCGATTCCTGAATTCCGCTCCGGGGATACGGTCAAGGTCCACGTCAAGGTCAAAGAGGGAAACCGCGAGCGCATCCAGATATTCGAGGGTGTAGTGATCGGCCGCCAGCACGGCGGGCTGCGCGAGAACTTCATCGTCCGCAAGATATCCAACGGCATAGGCGTCGAGAGAATCTTCCCGGTCCACTGCCCGACGATCGACAGGATCGAAGTCGTGCGCAAGGGCCGTGTCCGCCGTGCGAAGCTCTACTATCTCCGTGATCTCAGCGGAAAAGCCGCGCGCATCAGGGAGCGCAGGGACTTCGCGGCCGAATAGCGCCGCGTCCGCGCCGCTTTTCGCGGCACGCTAATATTTTACAAAACGCGAAAAGGGAAATTTCTCCTTTTCGCGTTTCGCTTGTTTTTATGACAAAATATTTTCGGCCGAAAAGGCGCCGAACTTTCCCGGCTTCGGAAGGGCGCCGCAAATCCGCCGAAAGCGCGCGCCTTCCTTCGCCTTCGTCGCTGGGCCTTTCAAAAAATCATTCGGTTAAATTCCTCGCGAACATCGCCGGGAGCTATTGACAAATATATCAGGCCGCTGTAATCTCTACTAAGTTAGTAGGGAAGGTGGTATTTATGGCGATCACACAAAAATGTCAATATGCGCTGAGGGCTATCTACGAGCTCGCGCTGAGCCAGAACGAAGCACCGCTCAAGATGGGGGCGATAGCGGACGCTCAAAACATCCCCGTGCGCTTCCTCGGAAACATACTCGGCAGCCTCAAGGGCGCGGGGATCGTCGATTCCGCGCGCGGCAAGGACGGAGGGTATTTCCTCGCGAGGCCCGCGTCGGCGATCACGGTCGGCGAGGTGATGCGCTTCATACAGGGGCCGCTCGGCCCCGTCGAGTGCTCGCGCATGGACGAGGACTGCCTGCTCTACGACGACTGCGTCTTCCGCCCGCTCTGGGACAAGGCGAGGGCGGCGCTCGAAGCCGTCTACGACGGCACGACGTTCCAGGATCTGGTAAACCAGTCTGTAAACAGCTGCTGCCGGCCCGACTGCCGATGCGGCGGCAGGCGATAAGGCGGCAAATCAATTTACTATGAGGGGAAATAAAAATGACAGCACGCGAAGTCTATCTGGACAATTCGGCGACGACGAGGACGGACCCGAGGGTCCTTGAGGCTATGGCTCCGTACTTCTCGGAAAAGTACGGCAACCCTAACAGCCTGCATAAATACGGGCGTGAGGCGCGCGCCGCGGTCGACACGGCGAGGGCCCAGACCGCCGCTCTAATAAACGCGGAGCCGGCCGATGTAGTTTTCACCGGAGCCGGAAGCGAGGCGGACAACCTCGCGGTCAAGGGCGCCGCCTGGGCGCTCAGGGAGAAGGGAAAGGGCGCGCACATCATCACGAGCGCGATAGAGCACCATGCGGCCCTCAGCTCCGTCAAATGGCTCGGCAAGATGGGCTTCGAATACACGATACTGCCCGTCGACGGCAGAGGCATGGTAAGCCCCGATGCGCTGGAGGCCGCGATACGCCCCGACACGACGCTCGTCACGATCATGTTCGCGAACAACGAGATAGGCACTATCCAGCCGATAAAGAAGCTCGGCGAGGTATGCCGCAGGCACGGCGTGATGTTCCACACCGACGCGGTGCAGGCCGCGGGGCATATAAAAATCGACGTCAAGGAGCTTCCCGTCGACATGCTGACGATGGCGGCGCATAAGATGTACGGCCCTAAAGGGATAGGTGCCCTCTACGTGCGCAGGGGGATAAAGCTGATACCTACGCTGCACGGCGGCGGGCAGGAGTTCGGCCTTCGCTCCGGGACGGAGAACGTCCCCGCGATAGTAGGCTTCGGCAAGGCTGCGGAGATAGCGAAGGCGCGCCTCGACGCCGGAGCGGACAAAAAGCTCGCCGCAATGCGCGACTACTTCATCGAGGGCGTGCTCTCGAAGATTCCCGAGACGCGCCTGACCGGGGCCGCCGGAGACGACCGCCTGCCCTTCCACACGAGCTTCGTCGTCAAGTACATCGAGGGCGAGGGGATGCTTTTGCTCCTCGACGCGGCCGGCATATACGCTTCAAGCGGCTCGGCCTGCACCTCCGGCAGCCTCGAACCGAGCTACGTCCTGCTCGCAACGGGGCTTGACCACGCGACCGCACACGGTTCGCTGCGCCTCACGATGAGCCACGAAACGACAAAGGAAGATATCGACTACGTGCTGGAGAAATTCCCGCCGATCGTGGAAAAGCTCCGCGCCATGTCGCCGTTCTACAATAAAAAGTAAAAAGCGTAAAAGCAAATTTCGAAGGGGGACGAAAAAATGTACAATCAGAAGGTAGTAGACTATTTCATGAATCCGCGCAACTCCGGCAGAATCGAAGACGCGAGCGCGATAGGCGAGGTCGGAAACCCCGTCTGCGGCGACGTTATGAAGATATATCTGAAGATCAATCCGCAGAGCGAAGTGATAGAGGACATCAAATTCGAAACATTCGGCTGCGCTGCGGCGATCGCTACGAGCTCGATGATAACCGAACTGGCGAAGGGCAAGACGCTTGCAAATGCACTTAAGATAACGAACAAGGACGTCGCCGACGAACTCGGCGGGCTGCCGGCCGTGAAGCTGCACTGCTCGCTGCTCGCACAGGAGGGCATACAGGCCGCGGCGGCCGACTACTATATGAAGCGGGACGGCAAACTCCCAGCGGGGCTCAGCTTCCCCGAAAGCAGCATGTCGAACGGCGGCGCCGAGGAAGAGCGCTTCGTCAGCGAAGA
Source organism: Synergistes jonesii (assembly GCF_000712295.1). Lineage (NCBI taxonomy): Bacteria > Thermotogati > Synergistota > Synergistia > Synergistales > Synergistaceae > Synergistes > Synergistes jonesii. Next base: position 17,702 of record NZ_JMKI01000012.1, read on the forward strand.
CAGCCGCGCGGCTGATTAAGGGGGGCGATACAATGTCAGGCAAAATAATCGCCGTATGCAGCGCGCCGAAGAAGGGCATGATAAAGCACGACCAGCGCGAAGGCGTGCTGATAGAGGAGAGCGGGCTCGAAGGCGACGCCCACGCCGGCTTCATGCACAGGCAGGTCAGCCTCATCGCGATGGAAGACGTCCGCACGATGATGGAGAAATTGCCGAACCTCGTCCCGGGAAGCTTCGCCGAAAATCTGACCACCGAAGGCTTCGACCTCGGCAGGCTGAAGATCGGCGACAGGCTGAAGGTCGGAGAGACGCTGCTGGAAGTCTCCCAGATAGGCAAGGAGTGTCATTCGCACTGCGAAGTATTCAAGCAGAGCGGCGAATGCATAATGCCGAAAAAGGGCATCTTTACCAGAGTGATCAAGGGAGGAAAGGTAAAAGCGGGCGATACTATAGACTTCGCGTAAATATAGAGCCGCCGCGCTCTTTTTATGGGAGAGACATATATGGAGAACGAAGAAAAACGCGAACACGAATGTTACGAAAACTGCGGCTGCGCAGCCTGCGCGCAGGAGCAAGGCGCGCATCACCACGTCCACGGGCACGAAAGCGGCTGCGGCTGCGCGGCCTGCCACGCGGTCGACGATATTTTCAGCGAAAACGAAGAGGACGAAAAAAAAGCTCAGTCCGAATTCAGACGCGAGGTGACCTTCCTCGCAGTCGCCGGCGCGGTATTCGTGCCGACGCTGATCTGCGAAGCGCTCTTCCCTGATGTAGCGCCGGAATGGCTCTTCAACGCGGTATTCGCGGTCCTTTACCTGCTGACCGGCGTGCCGGTGTTGAAAATAGCTTTGAAAGCGCTGCTGCGCGGCGACGTATTCAACGAATTCACGCTGATGGGAGGCGCGACTCTTGCGGCGCTCGCGATAGGCGAAATGTCCGAATCCGTCGGCGTCATGCTCTTCTACCGCCTCGGCGAAGCCTTCCAGGAACGCGCGTCGTCAAACTCGCGCCGCTCTATCAGGGCCCTGCTCGCGCAGAAGCCTATGACCGCGCGGGTCGTCACGGAGGACGGAACGGTTGAAAAAGACCCGAAGGAAATAGTGAAGGGCGACGTCGTTCGCGTGATGCCGGGCGAGATCGTCCCGATAGACGGCCGCGTCGTCAGCGGCACGTCGCAGATAGACATGTCCGCGATCACCGGCGAATCGATGCCGGTCGCCGTCCGGCGCGGCAGCGAAGTCCACGGCGGCACACTGTCGCTCGACGGGCTGCTGACTGTAGAGGCGGCGGGGCCATTTGAAGATTCCACGATAGCGCGCATGCTTGAAATGGTGCAGAACGCGGTCGCGCGCAAGTCCCCGACCGAGCGCTTCATCACGAGATTCTCGAAGTGGTACACGCCGGCGGTATTCTTCATGGCCTCGGCGGTAATGCTTCTGCCTCCTCTCTTAGGCTTCGGAGCGTGGCGCGAATGGATATACAGAGGGCTCGTCCTGCTCGTCATATCCTGCCCCTGCGCCCTCGTGATATCGATACCTCTCGGTTACTTTGGAGGGATCGGCGCGGCGTCGAAAAACGGCATACTCGTGAAGGGCGCGAACGTCTTCGACGCCGTCGGACGCGTCGACACCGCGGTATTCGACAAGACCGGCACATTGACCTACGGAAAATTCAGGCTCGTTAAAATCGTGCCGGCCGCGGGTATCGAAGAGCGCACGGTGCTTTCGGCCGCGGCGTTGGCGGAAAACGGCTCGACGCATCCGGTCGCCAAATCGATAACGGCCGCCGCGGCGGACGTTTCCGCGCCGGAAGGGGCGTCGATAACCCAGCTTCCCGGCAAGGGCATGCTATTCAAGAACGAGGGCGACACGATAGTAGCCGGCAACGCGGCGCTGCTTTCCGAATTCGGCGTCGCTGCGCCCGCAGTCGCGGAGCACGGCACTGTCGTACACGTCATGAAAAACGGAAAATACCTCGGCGCCCTGGTAGTCGCCGACGAACTGCGCACCGACGCCGCCAAGACGATCTCCGAACTGCGCATGCAGGGCATAAAGGGCGTCTACATGCTGACCGGCGACAGGGAGGAGACGGCGGCCGACGTCGCGAAAGAGCTTCGGCTCGACGGCTACCGCGCGGAGCTTCTGCCTGGAGACAAGGTCGAAGCTCTCAAAGAGCTCTGCGGCGGCGACACGAAGAGGACCGTTTACGTCGGCGACGGCATAAACGACGGCCCGGTCCTCGTGACCTCCGAGACCGGCATAGCGATGGGGGGCTTCGGCTCGCAGGTCGCAGTCGAAGTGGCGGACGCGGTCATACTCGACGATTCGCCGTCGAAAGTTGTGGGACTGCTGCGCATCGCGAAAAAAACGCGCGCGATAGTCTGGGAGAACGTATTCTTGGCGCTCGGAGTCAAGCTCGTATTCCTGATATTCGGCGTGGCCGGGCTCGCAGGCCTCTGGGAGGCCGTTTTCGCCGACGTAGGCGTCGCGCTGATGGCGATATTGAACTCGGCGCGCGCGACGCGTATAAAATAGGCTGTAATTTATACGAAAGAATAAAAAATCTCAGCAATAACGTGCAGGGAACAAAAAAATGAGGAGGAATCTGAAATGACCTTAAGCGCACGCAACCAGCTGAAGGCTGTGGTAGCGGGGGTAAAGGCCGGAGCGGTGAACAACGAGGTGTCCCTCCGCCTTGAAAAGGGAACGGTGATCACGTCTATCATCACCGCGGCGAGCTGCGAAAGCCTCGGGCTCAAAGAGGGTGCCATGGCCTACGCCGTGATCAAAGCGACGAACGTGATGATCGGCGAAGATGGTGGCAAGCTGAAACTCTCGGCGCGCAACCAGCTTCGCGGTACGGTGAAGGCCGTAGTCGAAGGCGCGGTCAACTGCGAAGTCGAAGTGACGCTCGACGGCGGCGAGGAGATGACGTCGATAATCACGCTGGCCAGCGCGAAGAAACTCGCGCTCGCCCCCGGCAGAAAAGTCGTAGCGATAGTCAAGGCCTCGGACGTAATGGTAGGCGTCGAAGCGTAAAGCGAAAGGAAATTCTCTAAACATAGAGGCGCGGCTCTGCAGCGCCTCTATGCTGATATTCCCTGGGGATTCTCTCTCCAGTTTCTCTGACTATTATTGACATCTGCGGCGTTTGCCTCTAATATTCAATGCGTGAGGAAACGGGCGGCGCGGAGCGCGGCCTTTAAAACTGTTTAAGGAGATGCGGATATGGCAGAGGAAAATTGTTCCTACGACTGCAGCAGCTGCGAGCAGAAGTGCGACCATGAAGGAGCGCCGGATTTCAGCGTTCCCGCCAATCCATTGAGCAACGTAGGCAAGGTCGTCGGCGTCGTAAGCGGCAAGGGCGGCGTCGGAAAATCGCTCGTCACGGCGCTGCTCGCCTGCGCTATGCAGAGGAAGGGGCGTCAGTGCGGGATACTCGACGCGGACGTGACGGGGCCGTCTATTCCCAGGATGTTCGGCATAGATTCGCTCGTGACGTCGAACGCTTCCGGGATAATCCCGGCCCATTCGAAGCGCGGGATAGACGTGATGTCGGTGAACCTGCTCGTCGAGGATAAATCGACGCCGGTCATCTGGCGCGGCCCGGCCATCGCGTCGGTCGTCAAGCAGTTCTGGAGCGACGTGATATGGAGCTACGAGGATTTCCTCTTCGTGGACATGCCGCCGGGAACGGGGGACGTGCCGCTGACGGTTTTCCAGTCGCTGCCGGTCGACGGAATCGTCATCGTCACCTCGCCGCAGGAGCTCGTCTCGATGATCGTCGAAAAGGCGATGCGCATGGCTAAGGAGATGAACGTCCCCATCCTCGGGATAATCGAGAACATGAGCTATGTGCAGTGCCCCGAGTGCGGCAAGAAGATAAAGCTCTTCGGCGAAGGACATGCGGAAGAGACCGCGAAGAGGTACGGGATAGATTTTCTCGGAGAGATTCCTCTCTCGCCGGAGCTTGCGCGCCTCTGCGACGCCGGCAACATCGAATACTTCTCCGACCCCTTCACGGATAAGGCCGCGGCGAAGCTTGAATCTCTGAAATAGATAACGGCAAAAAGCGTTTTGCGGGAGACCTCATGATAATGAAGTCTCCTTTTTTAATATGAAGCCCGCAGAAAAGGAAAGGAAGATGTACAATGCTGATGCTCTGCTACCCGAAGTGAACGACGTGCAAAAAAGCCGCGGAGTGGCTTGCGCTGCACAAGATAGACGCCGCAGTGCGCGACATAAAGGCGGAAAATCCGACGGCGGAGGAGCTGAAGGAGTGGCGGGAGCTCTCCGGCCTGCCGCTGAAAAAATTTTTCAACGCGAGCGGCATGCTCTACCGCGAACTCGGGCTCGGCGCCAAGCTGCCGACGATGGGCGACGAGGAGCAGATAAAGCTGCTCGCGTCTGACGGGATGCTCGTGAAGCGCCCCCTGCTGATAGCGGACGGCGCCGTCCTTGTCGGGTTTAAGGAAAAGGAGTGGGAAGCGGCGCTGCTGAAATGACACCGTTGAATATCCCGAGTGGATTGAAGGACGAAATGCGCCTGTGGCGGCGTGATTTCCATAAATATCCCGAACGCGGCTGGACGGAGTTCAGGACGACCGCGAAAATCGCGGAGCAGCTCGCGGAATGCGGCTGGCCCCTGCGCTTTTCAAAGGACTTTCTGCGCGCCGAGGACATAATGGGGCGCGACATCGACGTAGGAAAAGAAAAATCGCGCGCTATGGCCCAGGGCGCCGACGAAAAGCTGATCGCCGAAATGGGCGATTACACCGGCCTCACCGCGGAGCTCGACGCGGGGCGCGAAGGACCGGTTTTAGCGCTGCGCTTCGACATCGACTGCGTCGAGTGCCGGGAGGCGAAGGATGAACGGCACTTCCCGGCGAGGGAGGGCTTTTCGTCGGTGAACGACGGGCTCATGCACTCCTGCGGACACGACGGGCACGCCGCGGTCGGACTCGCGCTCGCGCGTCTGCTTATGGACGAAAGAAAGAGGCTCTGCGGAAAAGTAGTCCTCATATTCCAGCCCGCCGAAGAAGGAGTGCGCGGCGGCTACGCGATGGCGCGCGGCGGCGTTGCCGACGGTGCGGATTATTTCCTGACGATGCATCTGGGGCTCGGCAGGCCCACGGGCTCCGTCGTGTGCGGCATGGGAGGCTTCCTCTGCTCGACGAAGTTCGACGCGGGATTCGCCGGCGTAGGCGCGCACGCCGGCGCCGAGCCGGAGCGCGGCAGAAACGCGCTGCTCGCCGCGGCCTCCGCTGCGCTGAACCTTCACGCGATAGCGCCGCACTCCGGAGGGGCTACGCGCGTCAACGTCGGGGTGCTGCGCGCCGGCGAAGGACGCAACGTCGTGCCGCCCGCCGCTCTGATGAAGATAGAGACCCGCGGCGAGGACGCGCAAGTCGCGAAATACGTTTATGGCAGGTCTATGGAAGTGCTTAAAGGAGCCGCCGCGATGTACGGCGTATCTCTTACAGTCACAAAACAGGGGGAGACCATCAGCGCCGAAAGCGACGCGGAACTTGCCGCGGCGATCGCCGAAGCCGCGCGCGCCTCCGAAGGCGTGACACGGATAGACGAATACGGCAAAATGGCGGGCAGCGACGACGCCTGCTGGCTGATGGAGCGCGTCCAGCGCGGCGGCGGAAAAGCCGCCTACATAGGCATAGGAGCGGACTCTCCCGCCGGCCACCACAACGAACGCTTCGACATAGACGAAGCCGCTATGGACATCGCCCTCTCCGTGCTGGCGAACAGCGCGCTGCTGATCTGCGGGAGAAAATCGTAGCGCGCCCTCCGCACCTCCGCCGCGATTTAACCGCGCCGTCGTATCTTCTGTTTTAGCGCCGCCGCGAAGGACGGAATGCGTGGAATATGATTTTTTGCTTGACTAACGCGGCGAAAAGCCCCAGAATAATCTGTTATATTTCACAGTCGGCGGCTGGGGATAATTAGCGCCGGCCCAGATATTTTGTTCGGAGGATGGCAGATGGAAGGCAAGACAAGGGAAGAGATACTGCGCCTGCTCGAGGCGAACGCGAGATACACGGCGAAGGATATAGCCGCGATGCTCGGCATGGAAGAAGAAGAGGTAAAAAATGAAATAGAGGCGATGGAGCGGGAGCGCGTCATCTGCGGCTATCACGCGCTCGTCGACTGGGACAAGACGGACGACGAAAAGATATCCGCGCTGGTAGAGCTGAAGGTCACGCCGCAGCGGGGCGACGGCTTCGAGCGCATAGCCGAAAAAATATACCAGTACCCGGAGGTAGAATCGCTATACCTTATGTCCGGCGGCTACGACTTCACGGTGATACTGAAAAAGGCCACGATGAAGGAGATAGCTAACTTCGTTTCCTCCCGCCTCGCGGTGATCGAGGAGGTGCAGAGCACGGCGACGCACATCGTCCTCGCGCGCTACAAAGATCACGGCATGCAGTTAGCGGCTCCCAAAAAAGACATGAGGATGGTCGTCACTCCATGAGAGACTTCATCTGCGGCAAAATAAAAAAGATAAAGCCGTCGGGTATCCGCCGCCTCTTCGACATAGCGAGCGAGATACCGGACGTCATATCGCTCGGCGTGGGCGAGCCCGACTTCGACACGCCGTGGCACATACGCGAAGAGGGCATCTACTCGCTGCACAAGGGGCGCACCTTCTACACCTCCAACTCCGGGCTCATCGAGCTGCGCGCCGAGATAGCGGCCTTCATGCGCCGTAAATACGGCCTGACCTACGACCCGGAAAAAGAAATAGTGGTGACGGTCGGAGGCAGCGAGGCGATAGACATAGCCCTGCGCGCGACGCTGGACCCCGGCGACGAGGTAGCCTACCCAGAGCCCTGCTTCGTCTCCTACGAGCCCTGCATACTGCTCTCCGACGGCGTCCCCGTGCCGATAGCGCTCTCGTCTGAGACGGAATTCCGCCTCACGCCGGAGCTTCTGGAAGCGGCGGTCACGCCGAAGACGAAAGCGCTGCTGATATCCTACCCCAACAACCCGACGGGCGCGATAATGGAACGCGAAGACCTCGAAAAACTTGCGCCGGTGATCCTGAAACACGACCTTTTAGTGATATCCGACGAAATCTACAGCGAGCTGTCGTACAAAGAGCGCCACGTCAGCATAGCGTCGCTGCCCGGCATGCGCGAGCGCACGGTAGTGATAAACGGATTTTCGAAATCCTACGCGATGACCGGCTGGCGTCTGGGTTTCGCCTGTGCGCCGGCGGAAATAATAAAATATATGCTTAAGGTGCATCAGTTCGGCATAATGTCGGCACCGACGATGAGCCAGTACGCGGCAGTATCGGCGCTTAGGAACGGGGATAAAGACATAGCGGTGATGGCGGAGTCCTACAATCAGAGGCGGCGCTTCCTGATGGAGCGCTTCCGCGAGATGAAGCTGCCCTGCTTCGAACCTTACGGCGCCTTCTACGCCTTTCCCGACATATCGGAATTCGGCATGAGCTCGGAAGAATTCTGCGAGGCTCTGCTTAAGGCGGAAAACGTAGCTGTAGTCCCTGGTTCGGCGTTCGGGGCCTGCGGAGACGGGCACGTAAGGATTTCCTACGCCTATTCGATAGAAGCGCTGAAAGAGGCTATGTCGCGCCTCGCGCGCTTTGTGGAGAAGATGCGTGCGAAATAGCCGCATCCGGAGAAAGAATATCAAAAAAAGCTCCGCCTGTTTCTGTGGGCGAAGCTCTTTTTTTATTAGGAGGCCGCGTCTATCAGTTCCTTAAGCTTGTGGCGAATCTTTTTCAGCCTTGCGGCGACGGCCTGCTGGCTTATGCCGAGCGTCTCGGCGATCTCCTTCTGCGTGAAGCCCTCCATCAATGCCTGCGTCATGTCGAGCTCTTCCTGCGACAGCGCGCGGAAGAGCATTTCGCGAAGCTCGGCCTCGCCGTATTTTTCATCCTCCGCGCCCTGCGTTTCCTCTATTTCTTCAAGCAGCAGCTCCTCTCCGTCGGCGCGGAAGCGCCTCATCCTCGACGCAGCGTCGCGCACAGCGGCGGGCAGGCGCTTCTTGAGGAAGAGCGGCAGCCATTTCATATCGCGGCACTTGCCGGCGAGGATTATCAGCGCGAGATAGCCCTCCTGGACGAGATCCTCGAAATCCGCCCCGCGCCCCTGATAGCGCTTCGCGACGGAGAGCACGAGCGGCGTAAATTTTTCCGCTATATCCTCCATCGTGCGGAAGTCAGCCATCCGAGACCTCCATATGTACGAAGGAGCGCGCGGGGTAGGCGATCGTCCTGCTGAAGCCGGATTCTGCGGCCTTAGCGCGCAGCGTCTCCTGAAATTCTGGCGCGGCCGCTACGTCGGCGGCGAGGCCGCGCATATGCAGGCTGCCTTTCACGCCGCCGACGGCTTTGTTGTGCGGCGCGCAGCGGTAGCCGCTCGTTATTATTATCGGGCGCGAAAGGCTGTCGCGCAGCTTCTGAAGCGCGACGACGAGCCGCCTGTGCACGATGACCGCGTGACAGCAGGGGCATTGGAATTCGCGCAGATTAAAATTAGGGGATATCTGAAAGTCGTTCAGACGCATGTTAGTGACCCTCCTTTGCGGGGTGCCTGCTTGTTTTTTTGAAATTTTTGGGGGAGTCGGCCGCCATACGGCGCGGGGGGCGCTGCGCGCATGCCGCAGCGCCGCTGAGATCGCTTTGTTACTTCTGGGACAGCTTTTCGATAACCGAGCCGAGGCTTATCACGGCTTTCGTCAGCTCTTCGAGCCGCTTCTCCATCCTGATCAGCAGAAATGAGGCGACGGCTATCGAAAACCCGGTCTGTACGATGCTGCCTATCAGCTCGTCCATCAAACGTCCCTCCTTTCGTTGTTTTTTTGAACGTTCGGGGATAGTAGGGGAATTTTCATCGTGTAATCGACATACTTTGTAATCTTTTTGTTTTATGAAGTTACTATATGTTATCAAAACGTGCCGGGCTTTTCAAGCGGCGATTGGAAATTCTCCACGGTTTTTTCAAAGGCGGGAAGGGGAGGCCCCCTTCCCGCGCCGCGTTACACGCCCGCCGCGGCTATGTCGATCGCGCTCTCGCTGCGGTCGATGAGCACGGCGGAGTCGCAGGAGACGAGCGTCACGTCGAAGGGCTGCTGCGCGAGTATCAGATCGGCGGCGCTTTTGACCCTGGCCGCGCCTCCCTCGCCGAGAAGCGTCGGGTCGGCGTAGTTCAGGCTGAGCGCGAAGCTCTTGCCCGCCTCGGTCGTGAATGTCATCTTAAGCGTCTTCATTTATCTTCACCTCCTTTCGCTCAAAAGTACCGCTTCGGCGTTACTCGCTTTCGAGAACGCCGGTGTCGTACTTCTTCACGGAGACGACGGGGTATTCGAAGAGCCCGCCGAGCGACGCCGCGAGAGCTCCGAGCGCGTCGGCCCCGGCTCCCGCGCCGATCTTAGCGACGGAAACGCTCTTCGTCACGCTTTCGCCGTCGGCGCCCCCGAGGGTGAGCGTGAAGCGCAGCGATGTGGAAAGATGCCTTACGTTAGCCATTTCCTTCACCTCCTTTCTTAGTCTGATAACAATAAAAGTGTGCCTGAGGAGACGGTTTTACAAACGGGAAATATAAATTTTTAAGAAAGCCTGAGGCCTCCGTAGCCCTCTTTTACTATATAATTGTGCGGTAGAGAAGAAAGAGGAGGCGGTCTTGTTGGAAAAATATTCGGTCGAAAGATTTTCAGCTCTCTGCGACGCCGGCGATTTTACCGCGTCGTGCGTCGACGTCCCGAAGTTCCTCGGCTTCTGCCGCGAATGTCCGAACTACGGCAACAACTGGATGTGCCCGCCTTTCGATTTCGACCCTATGACGATATGGAGCTACTGCGGCAAGATTCGCCTTGCCGTCGTTCGTATAAAGCCGGAGGGGGAAAGCGCCGCGAGCGCCGAAGAGCGCGCGCTCAAGATTATCGGCGCGGAAAAGAGAAAGCTGCTTCTGGAGCTGCTTGACGAAGAAAAGAGGATAAGGGGCGGAGTTTCCTGCTCCGCGGGCTCCTGCGACCTTTGCGAAAAGTGTGCGCGGACGGAGGGAAAGCCGTGCCGAAACCCCCAGATGGCGCGCCATTCGATAGAATCACTCGGCGCCGATGTTTCGATCGCACTGAAAAAATATCTCGGACTCGAGATCAGCTGGATAAAGGAGGGCAAAATGCCGGAGTATCTGACCCTCGCGGCGGCGTTGCTGCTGCCGAAGGAAAACGACGCCACAATAACTTCGCTGCGCCACCGTTCTCCTTTGTATTTGCCGCGCTGATTGGTATAATTGTTTTGTCGATATCCTATTGACGCAGGGGGAATGCCTATGTACGTTAAAAAAATCATCGCGGCGGCCCTCGCGGCCGCCCTCCTTTCGGCGCCGCTGCCGGCGCTCGCCGCCATTTCCCAGGCGGACGCCGCGAGGATATGGAAAAAAGTCGCGCGACCGACCGAACTGACCTCTCTGCCCTTTTACGTAAAAAACGAAGATTCGCCGAACGCGTGGGTGACGAACGGCGAATCCGTCACCGTGACCACGGGGCTGCTCAAGCTGCTTGAGGATGATTCGGAGCTTTACGCGGTCTTCGCGCACGAGGCCGGACACGTCAAGCTGAACCACGTAGCCAAAACCAGGACGCGCATGACCGGCCTTTCGCTGGCGGCCGCCCTCTTCGGCCAGTTTTTTGGCGGAGGGCTTGCGGGCACGGCGGCGAACGTCGGAGCCAACCTGGCATACTCAGGATGGAGCCGAGAGCAGGAGATCGAGGCCGACGACTATTCGGTCGATCTCGCCGTGAAGAACGGCGAGGACCCGATGGGTATGTATAACGCTATCGCGCGCCTCTCGAAGGTGAACAAGACCGAGCCGAGCGGCTTCAACTCGCACCCGCCGGACGACCGCCGTATGCTCCATATAAAGAACAAGATACTCGCGGTGAAGCCGGACGCCAAATTCCCGGAGGAAGAGAAAGCGCGGGAATACCCGGACGACGAGGAGTATCGGCGGGAGGAGAAGCTCGTGCAGGAGGAATCCAAAGGGCAGCAGGAAAATTAAAAGTTTACAGTGGCAGGCCGCCTCCAAGGCGGCCTTTTTCTGCGCAAGCCGGCGCGTCGCACGTACAAATGTATGATAGGCGAATGTATTTAAATGGGAGGAATAGGGATGGCGGGTTTGATTCTTAAACAAGACAGGAAAAAGGAAAGCAAAAAAAAGATAGTCTCCGACAAGCTCAGGGAGCTGATAGAAACGAACTCCTTAGCGCAGGGGGACAAGCTCCCGTCGGAGCGCGAGCTCGCGCAGAGGCTCGGCGTAAGCCGCAACGTCCTTCGCGAGGCGGTCGTCTCCCTCTCCTCCGAGGGTATCCTCGAAGTCCGCGAGCGCCAGGGGATATTCGTGAAGAACGCCGAAGGCTACGGCGTGCTCGAATCCCTTCAGGGGATACAGCTCCTGCCGGCCGACTTCATCCTCTACCAGCTCGAAGTGCGCACGATAATTTCCGTGCCGGCCGCGCGGCTCGCGGCGCAGCGCCGCACCGACGAAGACATACGCAAGCTGCACGAATGCTACGAATCCTTCGCCGCGTGCCCCTATTCGACCCCGGAGGAGCTGGAGCAGAGCGGGAAGTGGGAGGCGCTGCTGCACCACCTCGTGACGGAGGCCGCGCATAATCCTATACTCTCGAGGATAAACGAAAGCGTCAACGCGCTCGTCGAAAAAAATAATCTCATACTCCACCCGAACCTCGTCACCGAGGGCGGATGGATGCCGCATATAATCGCGCAGCACGCGAAGATAATAAAGGCCATAGAGGAAAGGGATTCTAAGTCCGCCGGCGACGTGCTGCAGGAGCATATGATGGAATCCGTCAAAATGATGAGCGAAAGGCATCCCGAAGTCGTCGCGAGAATATCGAGCCCCATACTTCTGATGTAGCGTCGTGGCTTCAGGAAAAACGGACCATCCCGGCCGCGCCCTGGCATTTTCAGCCGCGCGGCTTTTTCGTCGGCGCGCCGCCGGCCTTCGCGAGCCTCTGTCCCCCAAAATGCAGTAAAATAAAAATTCCCAGATTATCCGAAAAAATCTTTAAAAATCCGCGCGATATATAGACAAAGTCTATGGATAAATCGCGATTTTGATATTATAGTAGACTGGTTTTTAATAGAACATGTTCTACTAAAAAACGAAGGCGCATGTCGTTCTGGATGGAATATTTTAATTATTTATTGCTGATTTGCAGGATTTATCCGCAGATTTTAAAACCGGATAGGATGAATGCACGGCGTTTCGACGTAGAAGGGCGATAAAAACTATAATTTCCTACTAAAGGAGTGAGGCCATATGCCGACAGGAAAAGAACTTGTAAGGGCGGCGCTGCAATTTCAGAAAGTAGAGAGGATCCCGTGGGTCCCCTTCACAGGGGTCCATGTCGCGAAGCTCCTCGGCATGGATGCGGAAAGCTACTTAAAAGACCCTGACGCGATCGTGAAGGGCGTCGTAGCGGCCGCCGAAAGATATAAGGCGGACGGCGTGTGCTCGGTCTTCGACTTACAGGCCGAAGCCGAGGCGCTCGGCTGTGAGCTTAAATGGTCGAAAAACAACCCGCCGGCGGTCGTCGGACACGTGCTCGAAGGGGGAAAGAGCGTCGCCGACCTGCCGGAATTCACTAAGGATAAGGGAAGAATCCCGCAGTGCCTCGAGGCTACTAAGAAGATAGTCGACGCGATAGGGGACAAGACGGCCGTCTTCGCGCTTGTGTGCGGGCCGTTCACTCTGGCGCTCCACCTCGCGGGGCAGACCTTCATCACGGACCTCATCACCGCCCCCGACAAAGCCAAGGAAGTCCTTGACTACGCCGCGCAGATCGTCGTTAAAATGTCAGAATGGTACATCGACGACTGCGCCGTGGACGCCATAGCCGTCGTGGACCCGATGACGAGCCAGATATCGCCGCGCCATTTCAGGCGCTTCGTATCGCCGGCGGTCGAGCCGGTCATCAAGGCCGTGCGGGCCAAGAATACGCTGATCACCCTCTTCTGCTGCGGCAACGCGACGAAGAACATCGAGCCGATGATGGAGTGCCGGCCGGACGGCATAGCGTTCGACGAACAGGTCAGCCTTCCGTTCGCCAAGGAGCTCTCGGAAAAGTACAAAGTCGCCGTCGAAGGCAACCTGGCCCTTACTACGACGCTGCTCTTTGGTTCGCCGCTGGAATGCGTAAACGAGGCCAAGGAGAGAATGGCGGCCGGCGGCAAAGAAGGCTATATCCTTTCGCCCGGCTGCGACCTGCCCTTCGATACGCCTTTCTACAACCTTGAAGCGATCGGCGACTATGTCCGCGACGGCAAAGAGCCGGACAAAAACGCCGGATACACCTCGCTGGAGGACGCCCTGCAGCAGTGCGCCGAGAGCGGCCAGGACCTTGAAGACGTTGATATCGTCCCCGGCAGGGTCTTCATCGAGATCGTGACGCTCGACAGCGAAGGTTGCGCACCGTGCCAGTACATGGTGGAAGCGGTGAAGAATGTCCAGGACAAATACGGAGACAAACTCATATGGAGGGAGTCTCTGATCAAGAGCGTGGCCGGCATACGCCGGACGCAGAAGCTCGGCGTTTCCACGCTGCCGACGATGCTCATCAACAACGAGGTGGTATTCGACAATATCATTCCCTCTGCGGAAGAGCTCTGCAAGGAGATCGACAAGAGGCTGTAGTCCCCGCTGCGCGCCGGAAAAGCGGACCTGAGGCGAAGCCCGCTTCGCGCGAATGCCGATCCTGCCATCCGCAGTACGGATAGAAAAATGCTATTGAAAGGCCAAAAGCCGCGCTTTTGAAATTTTCAGAGGCGCGGATTTTATTTTTTGTTCGTACGGAGGCGCGCTGTTGAAAACGACGAACGGAAGAAGATACCGAAAATCGGCGCCGGCCGCTGCGATGGAAGCGCGGTCGGATTGAGGAAAGCCGCCGCCTTTGAGCTTTCCGGTAAAGAAAAAAATGTTGGCGCATGCGGATTTGAAGCTGAACAGTGAGATAATAGGTATAGGCGTGCTCGTGCCTTTCCATCGCATACAGACGCGAGGACGCCTATGCCGAGATAGCCGGCGGCGCGAGAAAGCTCCGTCCGGCGACGCATATTTATTTTGACGTTTCGGAAAGCGGGTGTGACAGGTGACGGAAGGAGTTTTCAGGATCGACGCGGTCAAAAAGGGAGAGAAGGTAAGCGACGTCCTGCGCAGGGAGGGCGTCGCGCTGCCGATGGAATGCGGCGGCGCGGGGCTCTGCGGCAAATGCCGCGTAACGATAGAGGACGCTGCCGCGCCGTGTGCAGACGAGAAAAAATTACTCTCCCCCGAGGATATAAAAAACGGCGCGCGCCTCGCCTGCCTGACCGACGCGGTGGATGGCATGACGGTGAGGCTGCCTCGCGCTTCGCGCGGGGAACGGATACTCGCGGGAGTCGAGACGGAAAGCGGCAAAGAGGCGCGGGGCGCGGATTTTTCCGTCGTGGTGGACATCGGCACGACGACGGTCGTCGCCTACCTCGTGCGCAGCGGCTCGGAAAAGCCGGCGGCGGTCGCCTCCTGTATGAACCCTCAGAGGGAATTCGGCGCGGACGTCATATCACGCATAAGCTACGCGAGCGAGCGCGACGACGGTCTCGCCCTCCTTCATGAAAAAATAATTTCCGCGATAAACGGGCTTATCGCGGAGATCACGGAAAGCGTAGGTGCGCGGCGCGCGCAGATATCGCTCGCCGTGATCTCCGGCAACACGACGATGGAGCATCTATTCGCCGGCGTCTCCGTGCGCAGCATCGGGCGCGCGCCCTTCATGCCGGAGTTCCGCGTATTCGACACGCTCGCGTCGGAAAGGCTCGGCCTCGAACTCGCGCCCGGCACGCCGGTCAGCCTGATGCCGAACATCTCCGGCTTCGTCGGCGGCGACATAGTCTCCGGCACGGTCTACACAGGGCTCGCGGACGCGGAGGAGCTCTCGCTCTTCATCGACATAGGGACGAACAACGAAATGGTCCTCGGCTCGAAGGACCTCCTTCTCTGCTGCTCGGCCGCCGCGGGGCCGGCGCTCGAGGGCGCGAAGATCTCGCGCGGCATGTGCGCGGCCGAGGGCGCCATCGACCACGTCAAGCTGAACGGCAATGAGCTCACCGTTTCCACCGTCGGCAACGCGCCGGCGATAGGCATATGCGGCTCGGGGCTCGTAGACGTCGTCGCGTTGCTGCTTTCTGAGCGTATAATCGGCCAGGACGGCAAATTCAAAAAGGACGCCGAAGCGCTGCCTGGCCGCCTCGATGTGAAAAACAAGCGCTGGCTCATAGACAACGGCGTTTACTTCACGCAGAAGGATGTCAGAGAGGTGCAGCTGGCGAAGGGCGCGATCTGCACAGGAGTGGAGATAATGCTGGCGGAAGCAGGCAAGCGCCTTGAGGAGGTCGACAGGATATTCCTCGCCGGTGCGTTCGGCAACTACATCGACGTGGAAAACGCGTCGAAAATAGGCATACTGCCCAAGGTGCCGAAGGAAAAGATAATCCCCGTCGGCAACAGCTCCGGGCTCGGCGCGATAGAATGCTGCCGCGATAAAGGCTTCCCGGCGAAGGCCGCGAAAATCCTTGAGCGCGCAAAACATATAGAGCTGGCTACGCACAAGGACTTTCAGCAGATATTCGTCAGGAACCTTTTATTCTGATAATTTCGCAAAAAATTCCTCGCGAGCCTAAGCTGAGGGGAATTTTTTTGCGCGAAAGCTTCAGTTCATCAGCATACCGCCGTTGATGTTGACGACATCTCCGGAAATATAGCGGCTCTCCTCGGAGCAGAGGAAATGAATGACCTCTGCTATCTCCGACGGCTCGGCAAGGCGCCTCGCGGGAATCTTCGGCAGCGCCTCCCTCCACCTGTCGTTCGCGTAAATCTTTTGCGTGCCCACCCACTCGGGCGTCTTCTTTGGGTAAATTTATCCCGATCGTCCTCATAAGAAATGATTTTACGGCGAAATATTGGAAATTTTTTATCTTGACAGGGATGTTCTTTCATTTATAATTTTAAGTTAAAATTGGTAGTTCCTTTGGTTGAGCCAATTGAGTATATAATTTATCAGGTATATTCGGCCTCTGCCTCCCATAGACGCCGCGAAGGGAACGGAATATGAAGAAATGTGCCGAGAAGGGGGCATTTTCGATTCCGAGAGTAGACCATTAAAGATGGATTAGGTAATATACCGCAAAAATTTTAATTACTTAAAGAAGGGAGCTGGTAATAGGAGAAGCCTCAAAAGAGAGCGTGAAACGACGGGCGTAGTTTTGGGAAACGGGAAGTAGTGTTTTTAGGACGTATTGATCAAGTTTTAAAGGGAGGAATTTTTCATGAGAAGAAATTTTACGGCGGTAGCCGTCATCTGCGCGTTATTCACAATCTTAGTTCCCACGAGGTTTGCCGAGGCCAAAACCTTAAAGATGTATATCCCTAACGCCTATGTCAAAGAGAGCCAGCAGGCGCAGGGATTCCAAGCCGCCGTGGATCAGATTAAGAAAGATACCGACGGCAGGGTCGCAATCAAAATCTATTATGGCGGGCAGCTCTGCGGCAGCTATGAGGACGCAATTGACGAATGCCGTAACGGGACTATAGATTTAGCGGCGACGTGGCCTACAAAGAAGTACGACAAAAGGTTCGACCTGCTTAACCTGCCCTGTTTCGCGCCGCTTGGCTACAAACAGTACGGCGAGATCATGTTCTCCAAAAATTCCATCGTGCCTGATTTTATGAATAAGGTTATGACCGAAGTCGGCGTCACCAGTATCGGAGGCTTCCCAGAGTGCTATACTACCTACAGCTTTGCGAAGGGCAAGCGCCCCAAAGATTTCAACGGCTTCAATAAAAAGAACAGGAGCCTGCGCGTGCCCGGAATGCCTCCTTACAGAGACGCCGCGGCCGCTATGGGTTACCAGACTGTGACGATGGACAGCTCGGAGATGTGGAACGCCATGCAGACGGGACAGGTCGACGGCGGCGCCGCCTCCCCCCTTGAGGAATGCTGGTTCCTTGGCAGGGACATCGTCAAGCATATAGACTATAACAAATTCTGCTGCCCGCCGACATGGATAATCTGCAACAATGAACTGTGGGCTTCATTCTCGGCCGACGATCAGAAGGCTATTATCAAAAACTTCTATGACAGCTCGATGAAGGTTCTTGCCAACCTGGAAAAGAAAGAAGCCGAATACATGGCGAACTTTAAGAAGATTGGAACAGAGATTCACACCTACAGCGATGAGGAGATATATAAACTGCACACAGAGCTTCGCAAAAAGGTGTGGCCGAATTACTACGAGGCTATAGGCGAGGAATTCCTGCGCAAGCTCGACAAGCAGGTCTCGGCCATGAAGCCCTAAGGCGGCGGGGTATAAGGGATAGCTTGAGCTTCAAATAACTTTATTCTGGTTAACGCCGTAATGTTGCGCGCGGGGAGGAGGTCGCCTCCTCCCCGCGCGATGAAAAGGGAAGTGACGGAGCAATGAGGGAAGTCAAATTTATCTATAAAATTATGGATTCAAAGTTTGAAAAAAATCTGGCCCGCTTGGAAACATTAGTGATGGTGATCACGACCTTGGTAATGCTGACGATACTTGCCATCGTCGTCGGGATGAGATATGTCCTCCATCAGGACTTTTACGGATACAACGAGATAGTGCTCGCGGATTCGTTTTGGATGTACTTCATCGGCGCCGCCTTTGCCATGCGCAGGGAGGAGCACATAAAAGCCGACATACTTAAAAATTTTATAAGTAAAAAGGGCGGCGCGGTTATGAGGCTGCTGGCCGACATAGTGCAGACAGCGGTAAACTACGCCATGGTGGTCCTTTCATATAACCTTGTGGCGTCGAATTTTCGAGCCTGGACTATCACCCCGCTGTGGGAAATCCCCTTTTTTGTCCCGCAGATATCTATTTTTATATCGTTCGTCCTTATGGCGTTTTATCTGACGATGTACATGATCAGGGATTACAACGATCTGGTCGTGCTGTTTAAGGGAAGGGATTAAAGATGTCCTCGTTAGCGTTGATCGGTATAGCCATATTGATAATAATCGGCGGCCTGCTTCTCGGAACGTATATCCAGTACGCGTTTTTGGCGGCCGCCTTCTTCCTTGTAGGGACGCTGGGATATAAGACAAGCTTCATGCTGACCTATGGCTACAGCGTCGTCAATTCGATCGTCCTCCTCTGCGTCCCCCTTTTCATCGCTGTAGGATTGCTGATGAATCAAAGCGGCATAGGCAAGAGCCTGGTGGAATTCGTCTCTATTTTTGTGGGAAGGGCGAAATGCGGGCTGGCGGTCGTCGCGGTCGTAGCCAGCGCGGCGTTTGGATCGATAGCGGGCAGCAGCCTCGCGACGCTTTCGTGCATAGGTACGATCATGAAGCCGCGCTGCGCTGAGGCCGGGTATGACAGAGGCTTTACCGCGGCGCTTGTCTCATGCGCGTGCCCCTTAGGCCTGCTTATACCGCCGAGCGCCCACATGGTGCTCTATTCATGGGCCGGACGTCAGTCGTTGCTGGCCTGCTTCCTTGCGACGGTCGGCCCGGGGCTCATGCTGGTTTTCATGCTTTCGCTCTGCAGCTACTTTATTCTCAGGAACAACCCGAATATCAAAGTCAATGAAAAGATACCTCTTCCGGAACTCCTTACGCTTGCAAGAAAGAGGACCGGATCCGCCATCCCGGCGTTGATGATGCCGTTCATCGTTCTTGGCGGCATATACGGCGGTTTCTTCACGCCGACGGAGGCGGCCGCCGTAGCGGTATTGTATACGATACCTGTGGGATTCTTCGTATACAAAAAGCTGACGCTGAGAAACCTTTACGATACTCTGGTTGAAACGGCCGCCAGCACGGGAGTCATTATGGTGATGATATTCTGCATAATGATATTGAGCCGCATATATATCATGGAAGATCTGCCTGCAATGATCACGGAGCATCTCAAAAACTTCTCGGACAACAAGTATGTGATTCTGCTCTGTACGAATGTGATTCTCCTGATAATCGGCATGATAATGGACGATACGAGCGCGATACTTCTCTGTGCGCCTATCTTTATCCCCATACTTGAGGAATTTGGCGTACATCCGGTCCATTTTGCGGCGATAATGGGCGTAAATATAGGGATAGGCGTTCTCACTCCGCCGACCGCGCCGAGCCTCTACTTTGGTTCGAACGTGATGAAGGTGGAAGTGGCGGAGATGCTGCCCACAACGTTGAAGCTTCTTGTCTTCGCCTGGCTGCCGACGCTGATGGCGGTCACTTATATACCTGCGCTCGCTCTCTGGCTTCCCGATACGCTTCTTGGTGGCATAATGTGATAGAGAAGGGAAAGTTATTCGCAAAGCGTGCGGGCCGCAGCGCCTGCAAAAGCAACGCCGCGACCCGCACGCCGTTGATACAAAGACGGAAGGCAAGGGGATCGGGGCTTGTCATTCCGTCTTTTTTGATAGCTTGCCTTTAGAGGATGAAGCCCGCCGCCGCGTAGAGGATTATCGACGCCGCCGCGAAGAGGGCGCAGTACGGGGACTGCGTCTTTATATGGTCGATGATGTCGCAGCCGGTAGTCGAGCAGGACATGATCGTCGTGTCGGAGATCGGCGAGGTGTGGTCGCCGAAGATGCTACCGCCGAAAAGCGCGCCGGCCGTCAGCGGCACGCTGACGCCGAGGTTCAGCGCCATCGGCAGCGCTATGACGGACATGATCGCCATGGTCCCCATCGACGTGCCCGTCGCGAAGGATATGAGGCAGGAGACGATGAAGACGAGCGTCGGCAGCAGCGCCGGGCTCAGATGTCCGAGGAATATCGACGAAAGGTAGTTGCCGGTGTCGAGCGCCTTGACCGTCGTGCCCATCGTGAAGCCGAAGAGCAGTATGAAGGCTATCGGCAGCATTCCGGCCGCTCCGGCGAACATCTCGTCGATGACGCCGTTCAGCGTGTAGAGCTTTTCGGCGACGCAGAGTACTCCCATTACGAATAGCGAAACGAAGCAGCCCCAGAGCAGCGAGTTCATGCCGCTCCCCTTGAGTATCGAGCCGCCGCCCGTCACGTACAGCGTCGCGATGACGGTCGCGAGCAGCGCGCCGATCGGCAGGAAGAGGTTAGTCGCGCGCGGCCGGGCCTTGGAGATGCGCGCGTTGCGCGCCTGCGCTTCTTCGCCCCCGCGGCGCCCCGGCTCGTCGAGCTCTCCGCTCTTCAGCGCGCGCTCTTCGGCGGCCTTCATCGGGCCGAAATCCTTCTGGAGGAGCGCGACTACGAGGACGCCCAATACCGCGAGCAGACAGTAGAAGTTCAGCGCTATCGACTGTATCAGCACGCCTATCGCCTCCTCTTCGGCGACCCCGCCCGACGTGAGGTAGCCGATCATCGCCGCGAGCCAGCCGGAAAGCGGGATCAGCACGCAGACGGGCGTCGACGTCGCGTGGACGATAAAGGCGGCCTTCTCGTGCGGGACCTTCAGCGCGTCGTTGACCGGGCGCGCGACGGAGCCCGTGACCATGCAGCTGAGCGAGCCGGAGGTGAAGATGAGCACGCCGAGCAGCCAGGTGAAGATGTTGGCCGCGCGCTTCGACTTGATGACGCCCCTCTTTTCGACCATCATCTCGACGAAGCCGTCAATGCCGCCGGACTTTTCGATGAGGTGAATCAGCGCGCCGATCAGCAGCATCGAGGCGATGACTATCGTGTTGCCGCTCGAACCCATCGTCTTGACGAAGCCGTTGAGAGTGTCGTTGAGGGCGGCGACGACGTTCCAGTCGGCGAGGATCGCCGAGCCGAGGAACACGCCGATGAATAGCGATATGAAAACGTTTTTCGTGACTAGCGCCAGAACTATCGTGAGTATCGGCGGTATCACTGACCAAAAGCCGTACTGCATTGCAAACCTTCTCCTTTCGCGCCTGACGCGCAGGCGCATTGAAATCTTTTTTCTTTTTCCGCCCGCGGCGTGGCGTAAGGTCTCCCTGCCGCGACGTAATATCGGTCGCGAACAAAAAATTAGGCCCGTGAACATCCCTCCCCTTAGTCGCCCTCCCACGGCGCTTAAAAAACAAAGCCAGACATTACGCCCCGAGGCGTTTTGTCTGGCTGGATCTCTCAGCTTATACCCACGCGCCGGAACGGCGTGTCAGCGGAAAAGGCAGTCATGTTAAATTTTACCCGGCGGACAATTCCGCCTGTTGGCATTTATTTTAGGTCAACGCCTCCGTCGCTGTCAAGCTCAGGCGCGTTTGCCGCGTTCGTCGTTTGTCACAGGCGCAGCGAGCGGCCGAGCTTATCGTTGACAATTTTGCCGTCCGCGAACGCGACTTTGCCGCCTATCATGACGCAGCTGATGCCGGAGGGCGGCGTAGTCGGGGCTTCGAACGTCGAATTGTCGCGCACCTTGGTGGGGTCGAATATCACGATGTCGGCGTCCGCTCCAGCGCCGATGCCGCCCTTGCCGCACAGCCCGGCTTTTTCCGCCGGCAGCGCCGTTATCTTGGCGACGGCGTCGTAAATCGGCATGCGACTCCCAGCGTATTTGCCGAGAAAGCGTGGAAAACAGCCGGCCGCTCGCGGGTGCCCCTGCCCGGAGCTGAGCAGCCCGTCGCTTGCGATCATGACGCCCGGCTGCACGACTGCCATGTCGATCTCCTCCGGCAGCATCACGCGGCACACCGTCAACGTCAGGGGCGCGTCGCGGCGCAGCTCGTCGAAAATCTCCTTCGTGCAGCTCCGCCCTCTGTACTTGCCCTCGCAGAGCTCGACGACGCTATAATCGGCGCGGTAGCGTTCGAGGAAGCCCTCGTCGTAAGTCGTCTCGCCGATGCGCGTGCTGAACGCGTAGTAGGGGTAGCAGTCGCAGTGGAGGCGGAGGCCGTTCGCCCTTTCGGCGTCGACCTTTTGCAGGAAGCGCTCCATCTGGCCGAAGCCCGCCATGCTGCCGATATGCGATATCTGTGTGTTGAGGCCGAACTTCCTTCCCGCCTCTATCAGCTCGTCGGCCGCGGCGAAGACGCCCTCCGCGTCGTCGCGTATGTGCGCCGCGATCATCTTGCCGCCTTTGCGGCAGAGCCGCGCGGTGCCGTGCAATTCCTCTTTGCCGGTGCCGGGCACGTAGCGCAGCCCGTAGGATATCCCGGCGCAGCCGCGGTCGAGCTGCTCCTCGGTCTTTTTGCAAAGAGCCTCCAGCTGTTCCGCGCTGATGCGCGCGTATTTGTCGCGGGCGCCCGCGATGTTGCGCAGCATCGTGTGCCCCGCCAGCATCGCGACGTTGACCGGTGCGCCGGCGCGGTCTACGGCGTCCAGATAATCCGCCGGCTCGCAGACGTTCTGCCCGCAGTTGCCGGCGACGACCGTCGTCACCCCCATCCGCAGCATGCAGTCGAATATGCACACGCGGATATCGCCGCTTGCCTCGTCGATCGGATCCTCGTGCATGTGTATATCGATGAAGCCCGGCGAGACGACCTTTCCCGTCGCGTCGACCACGGCGTCCGCTCCGCCGGGCTCAAGCGGCGTCAACGCCGCGACTCTGCCGTCCTCTATAATGATATTTTGCTTTGAATTGACGCCGTTTTTCGGGTCGACGACGAAACCGCCTTTTATAACAGTGCGCATAAAAATCCCCGCCCTTTCGATCTGCCGCGCGCGCCGCCGGCCGCGCGGAGCGATGATTTATTATAGCGACGACGCGGGAGAAAAGACAAGACGCCGCCGCCGGTCGCGGGAGAAACGCGCGGATATCCGCCCATATATATGATAACCGGTAAAATAGCTGAAATCGTAAATAGAAAATGCGAAAGGAAGGGCGACAATGCTATAATAGCCTTTATTGAAAAATTTAACTTGGCTGAATAAAGCGAGGCGTTAGCATATGAGCAGAGTATATAATTTCAGCGCGGGGCCGGCGGCGCTCCCGGAAGAAGTGCTTCGGCAGGCGGCCGCGGAGATGCTGGATTATCGCGGGACGGGCATGAGCGTCATGGAGATGAGCCACCGTTCAAAAGAATTTGAAAATATCATCGAGGGCGCCGAAGCGACGCTGCGCGAGCTTATGAGCATCCCGGCGAGCTACAAAGTCCTTTTCCTGCAGGGCGGCGCGAGCCAGCAGTTCGCCGCCATTCCGATGAACCTTACTCGGAACGGGACGGCCGATTACATCGTCACCGGACAGTGGGCGAAAAAGGCCGCGGCCGAGGCCGAGAAATATACAAAGGTGAACAGGATAGCCTCGTCGGCGGATAAGATCTTCTCCTACATCCCCGACTGCTCCGACCTGCCGGTCGACAAAGACGCCGACTACGTCTACATCTGCCAGAACAATACGATATACGGGACGAGGTATCCTCAGTTGCCGAAGACGAAGGGGCGCCCGCTGGCCGCCGACGTATCCTCGATGTTCCTCTCCGAGCCGGTCGACGTGGAAAAGTACGGCGTGCTCTACGCCGGCGTGCAGAAAAACGCCGGCCCGGCCGGCCTTGTGGTGGCGGTGATACGCGAGGATCTGATAAGGGAAGACATCTGGCCGAATACGCCAGTGATGCTCTCTTGGAAAACGCAGGCCGACGCGAAGTCGCTCTATAACACGCCGAACTGCTGGGCCGTCTATATATGCGGCCTCGTCTTCGAATGGCTTAAGAAAAACGGCGGCCTTGCGGCCATGCGGGAAAGAAACGAAAAAAAAGCCGGGCTGCTCTACGATTATCTCGACTGCAGCTCGCTCTTCCGCGGCACGGTGGAGCCCGCGTCGCGCTCCCTTATGAACGTCCCCTTTGTCACCGGAAACGAAGAGCTCGACAAAACATTTATAAAAGAAGCCGCCGCCGCCGGGCTGGTGAACCTCAAAGGGCACCGCACCGTCGGCGGGATGCGCGCGTCCATCTACAACGCGATGCCCTACGAGGGCGTGGAGGCTCTTGTAAAATTCATGAAGGAGTTTGAGGCGGAGCACGCTTAAAGCGTTCAGCTTTTAGCGAAGACGGCCGAATATCGATATGAAAAACCGCAAAATATATTGCCTTAATCCCATAAGCGAGATCGGATTGAAGAAATTCCGCGGCGGATACTCCATCACGGACAAAATCGAAGACGCCCACGGCGTGCTCGTCCGCAGCGCCGACATGCTGGCGATGGACTTCCCCAAATCCCTGCGCGCCATAGCCCGCGCCGGGGCCGGAGTCAACAACATCCCGCTGGAAAAATGCTCTGAGATGGGCATCGTCGTATTCAATACGCCTGGGGCCAACGCCAACGGGGTCAAAGAGCTGGTGATCGCCGGCCTGCTTTTAGCGTCGAGAAACATCAGCGGCGGCATCGAATGGGTCAGAAAAAACAGCGGCGGCGAGAATATCGCGAAAGACGCCGAAAAAGCCAAGAAAGCCTTCGCCGGGCGCGAGATACTGGGGAAAAAGCTGGGCGTGATAGGGCTGGGCGCGATCGGCGTCATGGTGGCGAACACGGCCATATCTCTGGGTATGGAAGTCTACGGATACGACCCCTATATATCCGTAGGCTCCGCGTGGAATTTAAAGCGCGACGTGCACCACTCCGAAAACGTCGACGAACTGTATGAAAAGTGCGACTATATCACCGTCCACGTCCCCGCGACGCCCTCGACCAGAGGCATGATAGACGCGGAGGCGCTCGCGAAGATGAAAAAGGGCGTAAAAATATTGAACTTCGCCCGCGACACGCTGGTAAGCGAAAACGATCTGGCCGCCGCTCTGGAAAGCGGGCATGTCTCAGTATATGTCACTGACTTCCCGACCGCAAAGTCCGTTAAAATGAAAAACGCCGTCGTCCTCCCGCACCTGGGCGCCTCCACGGCCGAATCCGAGGACAACTGCGCGGTGATGGCCGCCTGCGAGCTCCAGGAATACCTTGACAACGGCAACATCAAGCATTCCGTCAACTATCCCGACTGCGACGCCGGCGTATGCAGGACGGAATCGCGCATCGCCTGCCTGCACGGCAACCTTCCCGGCATGATCAGCAAATTCACGGCCATAATGAGCGAGGAGGATATCAACATCGCGAACCTTACAAACAAGAGCCGCGATAAATACGCCTATACCGTGATCGACATCGACACGCGCATAACCGACGAAGCGCTTGAACGCATAAGAGAGATCGTCGGCATGCACAGGGTTAGGATAGTCAAATAGCCGATCTGGGCGTCCCGCCGGGGTAAACCGCGGCGCAGACCGCCGCTTCGAACTGCGGTTTATAGACGGGAATTTTATAGAATGGCGTAGGGTTTCAAAAGATCCATGCCATTCTTTTTTTATTTCCCAAATTACTCAAAACGGCATCAAATACCTTCATGGCGACAAGATAAGGGTAGCGTCTTGTTATTTTCCATGTTATAGTTTGGCGTCGGATAAAAAATGGAACGATGATAATTTTCATGAAATATTCATGAGATTTTTGAAGCTTTTATCTTGACAAGGACGCCCTTTCATTTATAATTTAATCAGATTTTGGTAGTGCCTTTGGTTGAGCCAAAAAGGAGGAAAGGCGGATGACGCGCGGCGTTATTTTCAATCTCGCACATTACGCTGTACACGACGGGCCGGGAATAAGGACAACCGTCTTCCTCAAAGGCTGCCCGCTGCGCTGCGTCTGGTGCTGCAGCCCGCAGTCGCAGAGCTTCGAGCCCGAGCGCTCTCTGACTGATGAAAAGGTATACGGCCGCGAGGTGGGCGTCGAAGAGCTTTTCGCCGAGGTCTGGCGCGACGCCCCCTTCTGGCGCCGTTCGCGCGGCGGCGTAACGCTCTCCGGCGGGGAAGTGCTGTCCCAGCCGGATTTTGCCGTCGAGTTCCTCGGCGTCTGCCGCGCCCACAACGTCCACACGGCTATCGAGACGTCGCTCTTCGCCTCTCCCGAGGTTTTCCGCCGCGTCGCCGAAGCGGCCGATCTTATCCAGTTCGACGTAAAGGCGATGGACGGCGCCCTGCACAGAAAGCTCACCGGCCGGGACAACGAAGTCATCCTGCTGAACGCCGTCTGGCTGCTGCAAAGCGGCAAGGACTGCCTCGTCCGCTTCCCGATGGTCCCCGGCGTCAACGACTCCGAAGAGGAGCTGCGCGCTCTGGGCGCTTTCGTCGAGAAGTGCCGCAAATGGGCCGACGTTGAAATATTGAAGTACCATAGGCTCGGCGTCGGCATATACGGAGAGCTGGGGCGCAGCTACGCGCTGCCGGACGTTCAGCCTCCGACGGAAGCGGAATTGGCGAAGGCGAAAGAAATTTTGGGCGGATACAAGATAAATGTTTTTTAGAACGGCGCGATAGGAAAGGATGTAACGCAATGGACAGGAACGATACGATCAAACGCATTTCCGGAATGAAAAAACGCATGGTCACAGAATGCCCGACCGAGCTCCTGCCGGAGCGCGCGCTGCTCGTCACGGAGGCGTATAAGAAGTACGCAAGCGAGCCGCCGGTGCTCAAGAGGGCCTACGCGCTGCGCCACATTCTGGAAAATATGACCCTTTTCATCGACGAGGGCGAGCTTTTCGTCGGGCACAACTCGCCGAAGCCGCGTTCGCCTATAGCCTGTCCCGAGCTCGGCGCGCGCTGGATACTCGCCGACCTCGACACCTTCGCGACGCGGCCGGCGGACGCCATCGGGCTGACCGACGAGAACAAGGAGATTCTACGCAAGTGCCTCGAAAGCTGGCAGGATTCTTCGCTCGACTCCGTGACGTCGAAGCTTGTCCCGGACGAAACGAAGAAGGCGATCGCCGACCATATGATCACGGTCGGCGCGCAGGGCACGGCGCACGGGAATATCGCCGTGAACAATAAGAAGCTCCTTGAGAAGGGGCTGCGCGGGATGATCGGCGAGATAGACGCAAAGTTGGCGTCCTTCCAGCCACAGCGTGCGAGGGACGGCAACAAGATAGCCTTCTGGCGCGCGGCGAAGATTTCGCTGGAAGCTGTGATAGCCTTTGCGCACCGTTACGCCGGCGAGGCGGAGAAGCGCGCCGAAAAATGCTCCGACGCGAAGCGCCGCGAAGAGCTGCGCGACATCGCCGCGGTGCTGAGGAAGGTGCCGGAGTTCCCGGCGGGGAGCTTCCGCGAGGCGATCCAGTCGGTCTGGCTCGTCTACGTAGCGACGCAGATCGAGGCCGATCCGCACGCGATGCTGCTCGGGCGCTTCGACCAGTATATGTACCCCTATTACAAGAAGGACAAGGAGGAGGGGCGCCTCAGCGACGAAGAGGCGGTGGAGCTCATAGCGCACATCTGGATCAAGTGCACCGCGATCATCAAGCTGATGGACTCTGTCACGACGCGCACCTTCGCCGGCTTCCCGCTATTCCAAAACATCACGCTCGCGGGGCAGGGGCCGCGCGGCGAGGATGTCTGCAACGAGCTGACGGAGCTGATAATGGACGCCGCGTCGCTCGCCAAGGTCACGCAGCCCTCGCTCTCCTTCCGCTATCACAACAAGGTCAGCCACAAGGCCCTGCTGCGGGCGTGCGAGATGATAAAGCTCGGGCTCGGCTATCCGGCGATCATGAACGACAACTGCATCATCCCCAAGCATTTGATCCGCGGCGCCACGCTCGAAGAGGCTCGCGGCTACTGCATGAACTGCGTCGAGTCCGACATCGAGGGCGCGTGCGACTCACGCTCCAACGGCGGCTACGTGAATATGCCGAAGGCCTTCCTACTGGCGCTGAACGACGGCGCCGATCCGTCGACCGGCGAGCAGTGCGGCCCGCATACGGGGAAGCTTGCGGATTTCAAGAGCTTTGACGAGCTGATGAAGGCTTTCGATGCGCAGGTGGCTTACTTCGTCAAGCTCATCGTCCGCGCCTACGACCTCATAGACGGCGCGCACGCGGTGCACGCGCCGGAGCCCTTCACGTCGGCGCTGCTAGACGACTGCATCGCCAGCGGCCTCACGAGGCAGGAGGGCGGCGTGAGGTATAACTTCTCGGGCATATTCGGCGTCGGCCTCGCGTCGGCGTCGGACGCGATGGCGGCGGTCAGAAAGGTCATATTCGACGACAAGAGCGCTAAGGCGGAGGAGCTGCTCGGCGCGCTGAAGGACGACTTCGCCGGGGCGGACGAGCTCAGGAAGCTCTGCTGCGGCGCGCCGAAATTCGGCAATGACGACGATTACGTAGACCTTATCGCCAGAGAGGCGGCGCACATATTTTGCAAGGAGGTCGTGCGGTACCCCTGTATGCGCGGCGGCTTCTACATACCGGAACTGCACTCTGTTTCGACTCACGTCTACTTCGGCGAGCTGACGGGCGCGACGGCCGACGGGCGGCTCGCGGAGACGCATTTCTCGGACGGCGCTTCGCCTGTCGGCGGGCGCGACCGCAGCGGCCCGACGGCCGCTATGCTCTCGATGAGCAAGCTCGACCATATAGAAGTGCTGCAGGGGGTCCTATATAACCAGAAGTTCTCGCCGTCGGTGCTGAACACTCCGAACTCGGCGGCGCTTCTTGCGGATTATATCCGCGCCTGGTGCGACTTAGGCGGGCACCACATCCAGTTCAACGTCGTCTCCTCGGGGGATCTGAAGGAGGCTCGGCGCAAGCCGGAGGAGCACCGCGACCTTATCGTCCGCGTGGCGGGCTACAGCGCCTACTTCGCGGAGCTCAACGCGAACACACAGGACGAGATCATAGCGAGAACGGAATACGAAGAGCTGAACTGAGTATTTAACTACAGGGGAGGAACTGAAGATGACGGCGACAGAACCCAAGTACATGGCAAGAGTGAACAGGTTGAAGAAGAAAGTGTTCGAGACCTACCCGGAGATAGATCTCGAAGACGCGGTGATATTGACGAAGAGCTTCCTCGAAACGCAGGGGGAGGCGCTCGTGACGAGGAAGGCGAAGGCCTTTCGCAGACAGTGCAGCGAGAAGAGCGTCAAGATATGGGACGACGAGCTCATAGTGGGCAACTCGGGCAGCAAGATCCGCGGAGGCATACTCTCGGCGGACGTCTGCTGGTCGGTGCTCGACCGCGAGCTCGAGACCATCAACACGCGCGAATACGACAAATTCAAACTTCTTCCGCAGGACAAGAAGGACTTCGAAGAGATCATCCGCCCGTACTGGAAGGGGCGTTCCAACTACGAAGAGTGGCTGGCGCGCATCCCCGCCGACGTGGCGGCGCTGCGCGACAACGGCGCGCTCTACATCGACAAGAAAGCCGTCCGCGGCTGGGGCGAAGTGACGGCTGGCTACGGCTGGTTCATCGACAACGGTGTCGAAGGCCTGCGCAAGAGGATACTCGAGCGCAAAGCGAAACTCGACGCGACAGTTCCCGGAGATTATGAGAAAGAAGTGTATCTCGACGCGCTGCTGATCACGGCCGAAGGGATGGAAATACTCGCCGAGCGCTACGCGGCCGAGGCGGAGCGCCTTGCCGGAGAAGAGAAAGACCCTAAGCGCAAAGCCGAGCTGCGTCAGATAGCAGAGAGCTGCCGCCGCGTGCCGGCCTACCCGCCGCGCACCTTCCGCGAAGCGATGCAGTCCTTCTACTTCTACCAGGTATGCATCTTCATGGAACAGAACGCCGCGGCCTACAACCCCGGGCGCATGGACCAGTACCTCTACCCCTACTACAAGGCGGACATAGAAGCTGGGCGCATCACGCCGGAAGAGGCGCAGGAACTCTTCGACTGCCTTTGGGTCAAATTCTCCGAGCCCTGCGTCTTCCAGGACGAAAAGACGGCCGAATACTCCTCAGGCTACCCGATGTTCCAGAACCTCTGCGCCGGAGGCATAGACAAATTGGGCCGCGACGCGGTGAACGAGCTCTCTTACATGATAATCCAGGCGACCATGGACACCAAACTCTACCAGCCGTCGCTCTCGGTGCGCTACAACATGGCGAAAAACCCCAACTCATTCCTGCGCAAAATCGTCGACCTCATGGTGATGGGCACCGGCTTCCCGGCCTTCCACAACGACGAAGTGGGAATAAGGATGCTCATGAACAAAGGCATCCCCTACAACGAAGCGTGGAACTGGAACCCCGGCGGCTGCGTAGAAACCAACCTCGCCGGCAAACTCCGCGGCTACTCTGCCCTCGCCGACATCAACCTCGGCAGCGTCATAGAATTCACGCTCTTGAACGGGCGCTGCCGCAAGACGGGCGTGCTTGCCGGCGCCGAGACGGGCGACCCCCTCACTTTTGAAACATACGAAGATTTCCTTGACGCACTCAAGCGCCAGCTGCACTACGTGATACGCACGACCGTCAAGGCCAGCCACATCATCGACGACATCTGCTTCGAGCGTCCGGTGCCGGCGCTTTCGATAAGCTTCGAAGAATGCATCGAAAACGCGAAAGACTACGCCTGGGGCGGAGCCAAATACAATACCGGCAACGGCATAATCTGCATAGGAGTCGCGG
The DNA here is from genome assembly GCF_000712295.1 of Synergistes jonesii. Lineage (NCBI taxonomy): Bacteria > Thermotogati > Synergistota > Synergistia > Synergistales > Synergistaceae > Synergistes > Synergistes jonesii. The sequence goes on from NZ_JMKI01000012.1 coordinate 48,128, forward strand.
ACCTCATCAACAGCGTCGCGGCCGTCAAACGGCTCGTCTACGACGCGAAAATATGCGACATGCGGCGGCTCCTCAGCGCGCTGGCGAGCGACTTCGAAGACGCGCCGGAAATCCTCAAAGCCTGCAAAGAAGCGCCGAAATACGGCAACGACGACGCTTATGTAGATGAATTGGCGGCCGAACTCTTCGGCTACATCGCCGACGAGATAGAAAGCTACAGAAGCAAATTCGGCGTGATGACCCCGGGCATCCTGCCGGTATCCGGCAACACCCCCTTCGGCAAAGAAGTCGGAGCGCTGCCGTCGGGGCGCCGCGCGTGGAAGCCGCTCGCCGATGGAGTCAGCCCCAACGGCGGGACAGACACCAACGGCCCGACGGCGGTGCTCAAATCAGTCGCGAACATCCCGCACGACCGCTTCGTACAGGGCACGCTGCTCAACATGAAACTCGACCCGCAGATGGCCCAAAGCGAAAACGGTGTACAGCAGATCATGGGCATGCTCAAGACGCTCTGCTCGCTCGGCGTCTACCACATCCAGTTCAACGTCGTGGACCAGAAAAAACTCATCGAAGCGCAGAAACACCCGGAGGAATACAAGGACCTCCTCGTGCGCGTCGCGGGCTACACGGCCTTCTTCGTCGAACTGGGCAAAGACGTGCAGAACGACATAATAGCGCGCACGACTCAGAGCTCCGTCAACTGCATGAGCTGCGGCTAAAAGGAAAAACATGGAAAGCCCGCACAAAACCTCCGGCACAGTGCTCCGCTTCGAAAGAAGCTCGATATACGACGGAGACGGACTCAGGACCGTCCTCTTCCTAAAAGGCTGCCCGCTGCGCTGCCTCTGGTGCTCCACCCCCGAATCGCAGAAATTCGAACCGGAGCGCGGCATGACACAAGAGAAATGCACCCTCTGCGGCAGATGCGTAAAAGCCTGCCCCAACGGCGCTCTCTCGATAGAGGGCGGCAGGATAAAAACGGATCGGGAGAGATGCGCGGGCCGCTTCGAGTGCCTGAAAGCCTGCCCCAGCGGCGCGATAACGCGCTACGGCGTGAAAATGAGCGCGGAAGAAGCGGTGCGTGAAATAGCGAAAGACGAACTCTTCTTCTTCCACTCCGGCGGCGGGCTGACCGTGAGCGGAGGCGAGCCGCTCTCACAGCCGGAATTCCTCAAAGAAGTGCTTGCCGGCTGCCGCGAGCGCGGCATAGAGTGCGCGATAGAAAGCAGCTTCTGCGCGCCGTGGGAGGAGATAGAGCCGATACTGCCCTATATCAGCCTTCTCCACACGGACATAAAACAGATAGACCCCGAAAAACACAAGAAACTGACGGGCGTGGGCAACGCGCAGATACTGGACAACATAAAGCGGGCGGACCGAAGCCCATACAAATTCGGCATAGTCATCCGCACGCCGCTGATACCGGGAATAAACGACGAAGACGAAGATTTTATAAAACTTGCGGGATACGTGAGCGGCCTCCAAAAACTCCGCTTCATGGAATTCCTCGCCTACCACAGGCTCGGCACGGAGACCTACAAGCGTTTGGAGAGAGAGTACGAACTCGACGAAATACAGCCGCCGGAGGCACAGTTCATGCGCGAAAAGGCGCTGCTCTTCAAAAAAGCCGCGGGCGTGACGGTGAAGATAAACGGCGTGACGGTGGAGTAGCGGCGGCAAAACGGGCAGGTTTAAACAAGCGGCGTACGGAAGGGCTTTTGAGAGCGCGGGAGGCGGGCGCTTCCGCGCGCCGCGTTCCCCCAGGCGCGGTAAAATCGGCTTTACAAATTTGAGAAAGCTGATAGAATACGGTCAAACGGAAGGAGATTCCTTCCACGCAGCAGACGGGGAGCCTGTTTTAAGGCTGAGAGGGGGCGACGCCCCGACCCGATGAACCTGATGCGGGTAATGCCGCCGTAGGGAGAATAGCTCGTGTGCGTTTTTACGGCTGTCCTTATGGGGCGGCCGTAAATTTTTCGTAAGAGGTGTCGGCGATGGAGGAGAAAAGGACGACTTACGCCAACGCGCTGATATGGTTCGGCGCGGCGGTGTCTATAGCGGAGATATACACCGGGACTCTATTGGCCCCGCTAGGCATGGGCGCGGGCATGGCCGCGGTCGTGATAGGGCACGCCGCCGGAGGCTTTTTGATGTATCTTGCGGCGCTGATAGGCGGGCGTTCGGCGTGCGGCGCTATGGAGAGCACGGGGCTGTTCTTCGGCCGCGGCGGCGCGAAATTTTTCGCCGCGCTCAACGTGCTTCAGCTGATTGGCTGGACCGCCGTGATGGTAGCCGGTGGCGCGATCTCGCTGGGGCTGATTCTCAACCCCGTGACCGGAATGAACAACGCGCTCTGGTGCTGCGCGATAGGCGCGCTGATAGCGCTCTGGATCGTTCTCGACATGAAAAATTTCGAGCGCGTGAACAAGGTCGCGATGGCCGCGCTTTTCATCCTTACGCTGACGCTTTCGTTCGTCATATTCGGCGGCGGGAGAGAGGCCGACGCGGTGGGCGGCTCGCTTGAATTCGCCGACGCGGTCGAGCTTTCCGTCGCGATGCCCCTGTCGTGGCTGCCGCTGATATCCGACTATATGCGCGACGCGGAAAAGCCCGGCAAGAGCGCCGCGGTGAGCAGTGCGATCTATTCGATCGTCAGCTGCTGGATGTACTTCATCGGGCTCGGGGCCGCGATCTACACCGGAGGCGCGGACGTCGCCGAGATCATGAGCGGCGCTGGCATGGGGGCGGCAGGTATAATCATCGTCGCCTTTTCGACCGTCACGACGACCTTCCTCGACGCTTATTCGGCCGGCATCAGCTTCCACGTGATATTCAAAGGCGTCAAGGAGAAGGCGGCGGGCATCGCGGTGTGTGCGCTCGGTACTCTCATCGCGATATTCGCCGACCCGGAGAGCTACGAGGAGTTGCTTTACCTTATCTCCTCCGTCTTCGCCCCTATGGCCGCGGTGATGGTGGCGGACTTCTTCCTGCTGGGTGGGGAGGACCGTTCGGCCCAGCCCTTTTCGCCGCGGAATATGGCGCTGTGGGGCGCGGGCTTCGCGCTCTACAGATATCTGATGAGCGCCGGCAGCCCGATAGGCGCGACTCTGCCGGTGATAGCGGCGACGGCGGCGCTCACGTGGATCGTCGGAAAATGTTTCCCGCGCGGGACGCGGGCCCTGACGCGCTGACATGGTAAAAGCCCGCAAAATGGATGCCGGAGGCAGGCGGGGTATACTAGCGCTTTGCGGAGCTTTATGGCTTGGGTTACATAGGAATGGCAATAGATCGGAAAGAGGCCGAACTCTTTCCGACAGGATTTAACGGGGAGGCGGCTATGATGAAGAAACAAACAGCTGGAAGAGACCGCTTAGGGGAATTTGCTCCGAAATTTGCGCAGCTCAATGACGACGTTCTGTTCGGGGAAGTGTGGTCAAGAGAGGATAAGCTCTCCGCAAGGGATCGCAGCATGATCACGATTGCGGCGCTCTTCTCAGCTGGACTTTATCCGCAGCTGAAATCTCATCTTGCGCTCGGCAGAGAACACGGCGTCACAAGGACGGAAGCTGTGGAGATCGTCACGCAGCTTGCGTTTTACTGCGGGTGGCCGAAGGCGTGGAGCACATTTCCGCTCATTCAGGAAGTATATGGGGATGAACGGCCGGAGGCGGACGGCGTTCCATCCGACCTTTCCGTGTTCCCGGTCGGGAGGCCGAATACGGCATTTGCGCAGTATTTCATCGGGCGCAGTTTCCTTGCTCCATTGACTTTGGAGCAGATTCCGACGTTCAATGTGACCTTTGAGCCGGGATGCCGGAACAACTGGCATATCCACCACGCTTCGAGCGGCGGCGGTCAGCTTCTGATCTGCGTCAGCGGCCGCGGCTGGTATCAGGAGCGGGGCAAGGAGCCGAGAGAATTGCATCCGGGAGATGTGGTAAACATCCCGGCGAACGTAAAGCACTGGCATGGCGCCGCAAAGGACTCGTGGTTCCAGCATATCGCGCAGGAGATTGCCGGAGCGGAGACGCATACGGAGTGGTGTGAGGCGGTAGAAGATGAGGATTATCTGATTCTCCCTTAATAACAGAGAAAAAATAGGGTTTTAGGAAATGATTTAGGGGTGATATGTGGGGAAGCGCCGAGCGACTTCTTATCGCGATCGAACCATTTGAAAATAGCGCGAAAAAGCTTGCGCTCTGCCGCGCGCCGTGTTAATATATCTGAGTTGGATTTTTCCAACGGGTTTTAAGCAGAGGATGCCCCTCTCGCCTGCCGGCGCTTTTAGTTGTCAGGCTGACCGAAAGATGATGTCAAAGGTCCGGGCGCATTCTTGTGCGTCCGGGCTTATTTTTATAAGCGAATATTTTTAGGAGGTGTAATGCCATAGCAAACACAAGGGAAGAGGAGCCCCGCGTAAATTCCGAGATAACGACGCCGGAGATTCTCCTTATCGATGAGAAGAACGCAAAGCGCGGAGTGGTGAATATCCAGGAAGCTCTAAGAATGGCCGAGGCCGTGGAACTCGATTTGGTCGAAGTCGCGCCGCAGGCAAATCCGCCGGTGTGCCGCATAATGAATTACGGCAAGTACCGCTTCCAGCAGCAGAAGCGCGACAAGGAAGCCCACAAGAAGCAGAAGAATCAGGTCGTGAAGGAAATCAAAATGCGCCCGAAGATCGACCTGCACGACTACGACTTCAAGGTGAAGGCGATCCAGACGTTCCTACAGGCGGGGAACCGTGTGAAGGTCTCCGTTTTCTTCAGGGGCCGCGAGATGGCTTTCCTCGACAGGGGGCGCGAGGTGCTCAGCAAGGTCGCCGGCGCCGTCGCGGAGTTCGGCAGGGTTGAGACCGAGCCGCGGATGGAGGGCTCTTATATGAGGATCATGATAGCGCCGAACGCCGAAAATCCGCTGAAGAAGGCGCAGCAGCGCCAAAAGAAGGAGCCGGAGGCGCAGCCCGTTCAGCCGAAGGTGCAGAAAGCGAAGGCAAAGAAAAACCTTCTGCCTGACGCCGACCAGATATAAAAGAATTCAGTTACCCGTCCGGGTATGAAATGTTAGAGGAGGACAATCATATGCCTAAGTTGAAATCACATTCCGCAACAAAAAAACGCTTCCGCATAACGTCTACCGGCAAGGTGATGTTCAAGAAGAGCGGGCGCGGACATCTTCTTTCCGTAAAAAATTCAAAGCGTCTCCGCACGCTGAGGAAAAAGGGGATTCTCCCGACCGGAATAGAGAAGCACGTAAAGAAGATGCTCCCTTACGCGTAGCGCGGAGCCGGGATTCAACAGTCGAAATTTTGCAAGGAGTGAATTGTCATGCGAGTAAAAGGTTCCAGTGCGAGCCGCAGCAAGCAGAAAAAATTATATAAGATCACCAAAGGATTCTGGGGGCGTAAGAAGAACGTATACCGCCGTGCGCGCGAAGCTTATCTGCACGCCCTTACGAGCGCGTTCGCGGGACGCAAGAACAGGAAGCGCGACTTCCGCAAGCTGTGGATCATCCGCATCAACGCCGCCGCGCGGGCGAACGGCATAGCCTACAGCGCCCTCATCAACGGGCTCAAGAAAGCCGACGTCGCGATCAACCGCAAGATGCTCGCGGACCTTGCGATCAACGACGCCCCTGCGTTCGCGCAGCTTGTCGAAAAGGCACGCGCGGCGCTGTAATATAAATATTTTATTTATATCGAGTGTGAAAGACTTTGCTTTTTCATACCGCGTATAAAGTAGAAAAAATGATTCTAACGGGCTTCCTGCTGGTAATAGCGGCAGGGGCCCTTCTATTATGAACACCGTTTCTTTGGCTAAACTCTTTCAAAGTCTTGTAAACTTGCGCAACCAAATCACCGACAGCCTGCTTTTGCCTTGCTAAACATATCAAACTCGTGCAAAGTATGTTAAACTCTGTCAAGAGAAAAGACGGAACACAGACGGAACCGGCGTCGAAAAATACGGTTTTAAGCCTCCACGGTTCCGGCGAGAGGGGATAAACATGCTGACAGAGAAGGAAATGCAGCGCGAGATACGTGCCGTCCCTGAGGGCGTGCGCAAGGGAATCTTAATCGACGAGGGCTTTATCCTTGACGTTTTGAAAAGCCGCAAGATGGTCTGGCGATACCGTTTTACAGATAGGCGCGGTAAAGAGCTGAAGGTCAAATTAGGCGAATACCCGGGCATGTCGCTCAGGGAAGCGCGGATTGCCCGCGACAAACTGCGCGGCGATATTGCGTCCGGAGAATATGAAGAGAAGAAGAAGGCGGTGACCTTTGGAGAAGTTTTCGAAACATTGATCAAGCGCCGTGTAGAAGGCGTCTGTACCGAGAAATACCTGCAAAATATGCGCATATACATGAAGCGCTTTATTTCCATGCTCGGCGATATGCCGATAAATGAGATAACGTCATCCGACGTTCTAAGAGTCATCGAAGCGGCGGAGTCTGACGGCGTGTATAGTACTGCCCACAAGATAAAGCAGACGGCTGGGCAGGTCTTTCGCTTCGCAGCGGCCGCGGGGCTCGTGACGGCCGACCCGACATATATGCTTACGGGGCTGTTGCAGGTGCGGAAGGTCAAGCATATGCCGCGGATAACGGACCCTGAACTTGCGGGGCGGCTGATGCGCGATATACGCGACAAGGGGCATTCCCCGACGATGCGCATATTCTTACAGCTGCACGCCTATACTTTTGTGCGCCCGAAGGAGATACGGGAAGCGGAGTGGGGGGAATTCGACCTCGCGGCGGGAGTCTGGAAGATACCGGCCGAGAATTTGAATCGGAGCCTTTTTTATTACTGTCTTTTTCACTTTTTCAGAGCGGAGTCCACTTGATAATATAGGATAAATCCTATATAATGATTTGCAATAAGATGAGTCTACTGAAGGGTGGAGTGTCGTGCAGGCTTTTGAGGTTCTTTTCTACCGTAAAGAGGACGGGACCGAGCCAGCTAAAAGCTTTATTCTCGGGCTCGACAAGAAAATGAGAGCCAAAATATTGTTATCCGTTGATTTGCTGGGTGATAACGGGCATTTGCTTAGAGAGCCTTATTCGAAGCCTTTGGGCGACGGCATATTCGAGTTGCGGGCAAAGATTGGTTCTGATATTTCGCGAGTGCTGTATTTCTTCTTTGTTGGCCGTAAGGTGATACTAACCAATGGATTTATAAAGAAGACAAGCAAGACGCCAGTCACCGAGATAACCCTTGCCAAGAAATATAGGGCAGAGTTCTTAGGCAGGAAGGAGAATCAATTATGAGTACGACGTTTAACGAGTTCTTGGCTGAACAGCTGAAAGACCCTGAGTTTAAGGCTGAATGGGAAGCGCTGCAACCGCAAAAGGCTATTATTCAGGCCATGATTGACGCGCGGAAGCGAAGCGGTATAACCCAAAAGCAGCTTGCGGAGCGTACAGGCATCGCACAGGGAGATATAAGCAAACTGGAGAACGGCAGCGCCAATCCCTCGATAAGAACGCTCCAAAGGTTGGCTGACGGCATGGGCATGAAGCTGAAAGTGGAGTTTGTAAATTAAGAGGCGGGGCCGAGCGCCGATAGCACCTTAGACGGTAGTGTAACTTATTCTGTGTAAACCCCTTGCCCCTGGATCGATGTAAGACATCAAAGGGTTACCGTTACTGCTTCAGTATCACCATAATGACATACGCTATCCGGGCTGTCAATGGACTGCAGCCCGGACTTTTCTTATAGGCGTTTAGGGCTATTCCAGATCTCCGGGTTCTATGCGTTCCTCAAAGTAAATGCACAGCTGTGACAGAATTTTACTCCAGTCCCTGTCCCTGCCGGTCCACTTTTCAGTGATGTCCATCGTCGCAAGATAAAGGAGCTTGAGAAGGGCGTCGTCTGAGGGGAAGATCGTACGTGTTTTTGTCACTTTCCTGAGCTGCCGGTTGTAGTTCTCGATCTGGTTTGTCGTATAGATCATCCGGCGCAGCTCATAGGGATACTTGAAATAAGCGGATAACTGAGGCCAGTTGTTCCGCCAGCTCGCTACCGAAGACGGGTATTTCGAGCCCCACTTCTCTTCAAGTCTGTCAAGCCCTTCCTCGGCCTGCTCCAGTGTAGGAGCCTGATAGACACCCTTCAAATCATTCATAAAAGCCTTAATGTCCTTGTAAGAGACGAATTTTGTCGTGTAACGGATCTGATGGACAATGCAGCGCTGGATTTCGGCCTTGGGATATACGGCGCTTATCGCATCTGCAAAGCCTGTCAGCCGTCGACGGAGATAATGAAAATATCTTCGTGCCGCGATTACGGATCTCGTTAAGGACACCGACCCAGTACTTGGCGCTCTCATTTCCGCCGA